>JAVXLU010000125.1:0-6693 GCA_036646635.1 Romboutsia sp. | reverse complement strand
GAGAGATTTGTTATTCAGATGACCCAAACTATACAGCCGGATATATCGCTTCAAAAAAATATGGGTATATAAGATTTCCTCATCTGAAGGAATATGGAAAAACTAATGGTGGACGAATTTTCTTATATGAATCTTCAAATAAAAGTCGTAAAGATATTGATAGATGTATAGAATATATTGAGAAAAGAAAGGTTGTTATAAAAAAAGATATTAAGTTTAATAACAATATTACATATAAAAAATTTGTACATAATATAGATTAAAATTATATAGATATAGGCTAAGCATATAAAAATGCTTGGTCTATATTATTTTGGAGGAAAAATATGAGAGATATTAATAGAAAATTGCAAGAAATCAAGGATAACAATTTATATAGAGAAATTAAGTATTTAAGTAAACCTCAAGATAAGTATACTAATATAGATGGAAAAGATGTACTTTTAATGTCATCAAATAATTATCTTGGTCTTTGTAATAATGAAGATGTGAAAAATAGTGCAATAGAGAGTATTAAAAAATATGGATTAGGCTCAGGTGGTTCAAGACTTACAACAGGAAGCTATGATTTACATAAAGAATTAGAAGAAAAGATAGCTAAATTTAAAGGTAAAGAAAGCGCATTGGTATTTAATACGGGATATATGGCAAATCTGGGGGTAATATCAGCTATATGTGATGAAGATTATTACATATTTAGTGATGAATTAAACCATGCAAGTATTATAGATGGATGTAAACTTTCAAAAGGAAAAATAGTAGTATACAAACATAATGATATGGAAGACCTGTATAAAAAGATAAATGAAATAAATCCTATAAAAGGGGTTATAGTAACTGATAGTGTTTTTAGTATGGATGGAGATATTGCAGATATAAAAAAGATTTGTGAAATATCAAAGGAAAAAAATCTACTTACAATAGTAGATGATGCACACGCTACAGGAGTAATAGGTAAATCAGGTAGAGGAAGTAGTGAATATTTTAATTGTGATATAGACATTACTATAGGGACCTTAAGCAAGGCAATAGGTTCTGAAGGTGGATTTGTTTGTGCAAATAAGGTAATAATTGATTATATAAGAAATAAAGCAAGAAGCTTTATTTTTTCAACAGCATTATCACCAGCAGTTATAAGCGGGTCTATAAAAAGTTTTGAAATAATAGATGAAAATCCAAATTTAGTAGAGAGTCTATCTTTAAATGTAGAATATTTATGTGAAAAATTAAAGGATATAGGATTTGATATTAATAGTAAAAGTCCTATAATACCAATAATTATAGGAGAAGAAGATAAGGCATTAGAATTCAGTAAAAGACTATTTGAAGATGGTATATATATTCCTGCTATAAGATATCCTACTGTAAAAAAAGGAAAAGCTATACTTAGAATGACTATTATGGCTACTCTTGATTATAGTGATATAGATTTTGTTGTTGAGAAAATATCTAAAATTAAGGATAGTATAGACTTATAAGCAATATAGTAGTTGTAATACTATGAAAAATATGTCAAAATTAATTTTAAAGCAAAGTTACTTAAAAAAAGGAGTATTAATAATGGCAGATTTAGATTTTATATATAATCGTAAAAGTGTAAGACAATTTAAAGATAATCCAATTCCAAGAGAAGATATAATTGAATTATTAAAGGCAGCAACTCATGCACCATCACCTAAGCATCAGCAAAATTGGCATTTTGTAGTATTACAAAACAAAGACATAATAAATGAAATGGCAGATATAGTAACTAAAAGTCATGAAAATATAGGACAACTGGCTAAAGATGAAAGGGACTTTAAAAGACACATGAGTGTAATAAAATATTATACATGTTTTAAACATGCACCAGTAGTAGTATTAGTATACTCATGTGAATATAAGATGATAGAAGAGAAAATATTAAAACAAAATAATGCACCTCAAGAAATTCTTGATATATTAAAATCACCTCAATCAGCAGCACAAGGTATAGGAGCAGCAGTAGAAAACTTTTTATTAGCTGCAACTAAAATGGGATATGGAACTTGTTATATGACAGGACCTACTCATGCAAAGGGTGAAATAGAAAAATTAATAAGATTTGAAAAAGAAGGATATGAATTAATGTCTATAATATCACTAGGTGTAGCAAAAGAAGATACACCTGCTCAGCCAATTCGTAAACCATTAGAAGAAGTTGTAACATTTATAGATTAAATATTAAAATAAATGTGATTTGTAAATTATATTTTGATAAAAGACTATCTATTATTTGAAATGTAGTGTATACTTATAAAAGTAGTAAACAATAAAAAGAAAAGCCTTTATATAAGGTTATGGAGAATTAAAAAATGACTAACGGAACAGTAAAATGGTTTAACAATGAAAAAGGTTTTGGATTTATATCAGTAGAAGGTGGAGATGACGTATTCGCACATTTCTCAGCTATACAAACTGATGGATTCAAATCATTAGAAGAAGGACAAAGAGTAAGCTTTAATATAGTTAAAGGTGCTAGAGGACCTCAAGCAGAAAACATAACTGTATTATAATATATAAATTGTTTTAGAAAAGACCTTCGGGTCTTTTTTTTTGTTTTTTTACAACGTTATCCCCAAAATTATAATTTCTATATTACACCTCACACATCACCATAAGTAAATTATAGTATAAAGTTTTCTTGATGTAAACTAAAAAATAAAAATTTAGAAAAAAATGTTAAAAAACCTTGAAAATAAAGATGAAATGGATTAATATTAAATTATAGTAAACTTAAAACAAACTTCGGAATAAAAATAAATTTAAAACGAACTAATAATTAACTCAAAATAAACTTTTAGTTTAAAATAATTCACCAAAACCATAGAATTTATATAAAACGATATTAAAATTGTATATTATTTTCAAAACTAATAACAAAACACTTCTTAAAACAGTTATAAAAACAGATTTAAAAGCACTAGAATATAGCAATACCAATGAATGAGATGATAGATATAAAACAGTATAAAAAACACACAATGAAATAGATAGAAAAACTACTAATATAAATACTTTAAATAAAAATATAAATATATACAAAAGTGTAATTGAGTATTTAAACACGAAAAACAAATAATTTTTTTGTAATTGGAAACTAATTGAATGATAGATATAATATAATGAAAGGTAAGAATTTATTATATGGAGGAAAAAATATGAATGAAAATAAGGATAAGTTTGAGTTGCTATGTCAAGGTGACAGTAGAATACTTAAAATAAATGCAATGAAAGGAGAAATATTTAGAGTAGAATCAGGGTCAATGGTAGCAATGACTCCGACCTTTGAGTTAAAAGTTAAAGCAGGAAGTGTAGGTAAAATGTTTGGAAGATTTATGTCTGGGGAATCAGCATTGCTTCAAGAATATAGAGCAATAGATGATGGTGAAATCTTATTATCTCCTTCATATGCAGGAGATATCGCAAAAGTAGAGTTAAATGGAAGAAAACAATATAGAATAGGTAATGGGAATTTCCTAGCATGTACAGAGGGTATTGCATTAGAAGCAAAAGCGAAGGTTAAGGGAATATTTGGTAGTGGAGAAGGGATATTTGGATTAAGAACAGAAGGAGAAGGTACTCTGTTTGTAAATTCATCTGGTTCAATTTATAAAATAAATCTTAGAGAAGGAGAAAAATACGTTATAGATTCAAGTCATTTAGTATTGTGGGATAAGGATATGGAGTTTTCTACAGAGTTAGCTGGTGGTGGGGTAGCATCTTCATTTCTAAGTGGAGAAGGATTTGTAGCAAAATTTTGTGGACCAGGTGAAATATGGCTTCAAACTAGAAAACCATACATACAAGCTACTACTTAATTTGGGTATTAAGGATTAATATTGAGAATAAAATATCAATTGAAATTAAATAATATATAAGGGGCGTATAAAAATGATAGCAATAGTAGTAGTTGCATATTTATCAATAATTGTATTTGGTTTTTTCTTCTACAAGTTAGATTATAGAAGAATTAGATTATTTAAACGAGTACAAATAAAAATTAATACCTTAAGTGAAAAAAAGAAGCATAAATTAAAAAAAACTACTAATATATTAATTTTTATAATAATGTTTATTCTTCCTTTATTTAATGATAATGATATTGTGGCAGGTTTAATTATAGGGCTGTTATTCTCTATTCAAGATGTATGTTTTAGTAAAAATGTTATAGAAGAAGCTTTGATTGAATGGAGAAAAAATTAGAATTTATTTAATAATTAGATGTAATCCTTCAGTAATCAAATTAAACTTAAAAACATAAAAAAGTGCTAAAGTAGTAAAATGATATGCCATATCTAATACTAAATTGATGAGCAAATAGAATGCATCACAAGAATATACAATAATAATTTAATTAAGAGTACTTTATTAGTTAAACAGTGAATATATTTAATTGTATTTATATAAAAAAATAGCTGATGTAAAATTAGTGAATATCCAAAAGGCAAAAAATATAAATACAATATTAAAGAGTAAAGGAGAAGTTTTATGAGTTTTGAAATTGTAGATGGTTTACTGACTGTAAACTTAGATATGATAGCAACTGTAGCTTTAGCATCTTTACTATTATTATTCGGAAATTTTCTTAAGAAGAAAATTAAAGTTTTAGAGAAGTTTTGTATACCAGGACCTGTAGTGGGAGGACTTTTAGTAGCAATTATAGTATTAATTCTAAAAACTAGTAATATCTTAAATGTATCTATGGATACAACTCTTCAATCACCTTTCATGATAGCATTTTTCACAACAATAGGATTGGGTGCAAGTTTTGCATTAGTTAAAAAAGGAGGTAAGCTGCTTATAGTTTACTGGTTATTATGTGGAGTTTTATCAGTAGCACAAAATCTAATAGGAGTAATAGGGGCAAAGTTAACAGGAATAGACCCTTTAATAGGTATAATGTGTGGTGCTGTAGCTATGGAAGGTGGACATGGTGCAGCTGCATCTTTTGGTGTAACTGTAGAATCACTAGGGGTTACTGGTGCTGCAACTATAGGGATGGCAGCTGCAACTTTTGGAGTAGTATGTGGTGGACTTATAGGTGGACCCATATCAAGGTATTTAATAGATAAAAATAATTTAAGACCTGAAGAATATACAAATTCACAAGATAAGAGCAATTCAGCTGGAGGTGGCGTATCAGCACAAGAAGTTGCTGGTATAAAAATTAGTGAATCTTTTAACTCAAATACGATGATTGTACAAATTGCAGTAATAGTATCATGTATGACAATTGGAACAGTTATTAGTGGATTGTTCACTAATATAACTGATATAGTTCTTCCAGGATATGTGGGAGCGATGTTTATAGCAGTAATATTTAGAAATCTAAATGACAAATTTAAATTAGTAAATTTAGATTTATACTCTGTAGATATAATAAGTAATGTATGTTTAGGAATATTTTTAACCATGGCACTTATGACTATGAAGTTATGGGAACTAGCAGATTTAGCAGGACCAATGGTTATAATAGTTGTAATTCAAGTTCTATTTATAGCTTTATTTGGTGTATTTATTGTATTTAGATTATTAGGGAAAAACTTTGATGCAGCAATAATGGTTGCAGGATTTTTGGGACACGGTTTAGGAGCTACACCAAATGCATTAGCTAATATAAACTCAGTAACATCTAAATATGGAAACTCTACAAAAGCAATGTTAATAGTTCCATTAGTAGGAGCATTCTTGATAGACTTATTTGCTATACCAACTATAGTAACATTTATAAATTTCTTTAGTTAATAATTACATTTTAGTTGTAGGATTATGTCCTATGGAAGCTTTAGTTGATACCGCAGCATACTACTTAGGACTTGAAAACTTCTCATTAGATAAAGTTTTAGAAACGAGCTTAATGGAATAAATATAAAAAATTATATAATAAATAGCCATTCGTATATTTGTATATGAGTGGCTATAATTTTAGGAGGTGTAATAATGGTTAAGGATATGAAATCAATACGAAAAGATGAACATAAAACAAGCAATTGGTCTGGTGGAACTACTACTCAGTTATATATATATCCTGAAAATGCATGTTATGACAAGAGAGATTTTTTATTTAGAATAAGCTCTGCAAAAGTAGAAGTAGAAGAATCAGTATTTACACATTTGCCAGGTATAAATAGGGAGATAATGATAATAGATGGAGAATTACAATTAGAGCATGAAGGTTATTATGATATTAATTTATCTAGATTTGATAAAGATAGATTTAGTGGAGATTGGACTACAAAAAGCTATGGGAAAGTAACTGATTTTAATCTTATGATGAATGAAGGTTGCGATGGAAATTTAGAATATATTGAGGTTAAAAAAGGTAGTATAGCGAACATTGAACTGTATAAAAATGAAATATATAATAATATGGCAAGTATTTTATATTGTGTATTAGGTAAGGTGTCTATATACTTAGAAGAAAGCATCGATTTGTGTGATGGAGATTTACTAGTAGTTATAACTAAGGACCCAATTAATACAGACAATATAAGCGTTCAGAACAAAATAGGTAAAGATGCTAATTTAATTATTAGTAGAGTATATTTTTAGATAGTGGAATTATATATGTTTACTAATATAAACCTAACCAAAGTTCAGATATTCCATACTGATATGGGTAATGAGTTTAAAAATAAGGTAATAGATGAGGTTTTAAAAGGATTTAATATA
>JAVXLU010000124.1:0-6753 GCA_036646635.1 Romboutsia sp. | reverse complement strand
TAGTGATAAAACATTAAGTAATGTTAAAGCTACATATGCTTTAGATTACTACAAGCAAAATGCTAAACAAAAGCCATCAAGAACAGCAGACAAACAAGATGATATTATTAGGAATATAATGGATTATTGGGGATTTGACGGTTCTAATGAATTAAATAGTGACTTTAACTTTAGATATGTTCAGATGGTTAAGTATCTAGATGGTGGAGGATTCATGAATGCAGGTAACGGTATAACTGGTATAAACAAGAATGAACAAGGTGCTATACTTGGAGTAGATACTGGTTGGGGAACTATGCATGAATTAGGGCATAACTTTGATACTAGGAATAGAAATATAATTGAGGTATCAAATAATATGGTTCCACAATGGTTTATGTATTTAGAGAATAAACCTTCTAGGATAACAAATAATAATTCTTGGGAGAATGATATATTCCCTAAGGTAACTAAAGAAGATTATTCTAATAACCAATGGTATCCAGCTGATAGCCCTTATAACTTACAACGTTTAGCACCATTATGGCAATTACAGATATATGATACTACATTCTGGCCAAAGTTTGAGAAAAAATTTAGAGAGATAAAGTTCAATGGAGGAAATGAAGTAGAAATACATAATGCTTGGCTAGCAATTGCTTCTGATGTACTTCAATTAGATTTATCAGAGCATTTTGAAAGACATGGTATGAAAGTACATGCCGACACAAAAGCATATATCTCTAAGTATACAAAATCAGATAAAAAGTTATGGTATGTAAACGATAAAATTTACGCAGATAATAAATACGCAAAATTTACAGATTCGTTAGATTATAGTATTAGTAGTGCTAATTTAAATAATAATCAAGTAACTTTAGAATTAACTATGGATAAAGAAAATATTAAAAATACTTTAGGATATGAAGTATATAGAGATGACAAGTTAATAGGATTTACAGAAAAGCAAACATTTATAGATAAGGATATTCAAGAAGGTAAAAATTATGAATATAAGGTGGTTGCTTTTGATAAATCGATAACACCATCTAGACAAGCTATTAGAAAGCTATATACTCCCAAAATAAATGTACAAGATGAGATAAATGTAGAGCTAAATTCTAAGTTTGATCCTTTAAAATATGTTGTAGCTAAAACTTATGACAATAAAGATATAACTTATAATGTTAAAGTTATAGATAATAATGTAGATACATTAGCTAAAGGTGAGTATGAGGTAGAGTATGCTATTGAAGCAGAGGGAACAACTATAACGGATAAAGCTAAAGTAACTGTAGTAAGTTCTATAGATTATTTATCTGATGGAAATGCTACAAGTTCTAGAGTTGGTTGGGGTAAAGTTGAAAAGGATTTAGCACCAGATAAAAGTACAATAAAGCTAAAGAGAAAGGGTAGTGAAATTGAATATGCTAAAGGTGTAGGTGCTCATGCTGAATCTAAATTAGTTTATAATATAGAAAATAAGGGATTTGAATTTTTTGAATCTTATATAGGTATAGATGATTGTGCAAGAGGAACGAAAGCTTCTGCAACTTTTGAAATATATGCAGATGATAAAAAGATTTATGATAGTGGATTAATGACAGGAAATGATGAACAAAAGCATGTTAAAGTTTTATTAAAAGGAATTAATGAGTTAAAACTAATAACTACTGATGGTGGCTCTAACTCAATATCTAGCGACCAAACAGTATGGGCAGATGCTAAGTTTATAAGTAATGATAGTAAGCCAATATTAACTCTAGATAAATCAGTTGCAACTAAAGTTGGAGAACCTATAGAAGATATTATAGGTGAAATAATGGCAACTGATAAAGAAGATGGTGATATAAGTTCTAGCGTTGAAGTAACTGGTAATAAAGATATCGATTTTAATAGAACAGGTAAACATACTCTAATATATACAGTTACAGATAGTGATGGTAATAGAGTAACTGAAAATAGAACAATATCTGTTGTAGATATGGAAGATTCTAAAGAGTTAACAGACTGTGATTATAAGTCTGCTGTACAGTCATATAGTAAAGTATACATAGATAAATCAGTAAGTTCAAATCCATTAAGATTAACTGATAAAGATGGTGGAGTTATAGAATTTGCAAAAGGAATAGGAGCACATAGTACATCAACTGTAATTTATGACATAGCAACTTTAGATGCAGATTATTTTACTGCTAAAGTTGGTGTAGATAGAGCTATGTATGGTACAGTAGGTTCAGTATCATTTGAAGTTCATTTAGATGGGACTAAAGTATTTGATTCAGGTGTAATGAGTTCTAGAGATTCATATAAAGAAGTTGAAGTTTCTTTAGCGGGTTCAAAGGAATTAAAATTAATAGTCAAAGATGGTGGAAACGGTAATGGGTCGGATCATGCTACATGGGGAGATACTAAATTACATTTTGTAAATAGCACTAGAATATATACTGATTTTTCTGAATTAGATACTATTCTAGAAAGTACAACACATTTAGAAGGATATCTTTATGAAACAAATAGTTGGAGATTGTTAGAAGAAGATATAAATAAGGGTGTTATTGTTTTAGAAAATAAAAATGCAACACAAGAAGAAGTAGATAAATCTTTAAATGATTTAAAAGTATCTCTAGAAAGTTTAGCTATATCTAAAGGTAAAGAAAAATTAAAAGTTACCTTAGATATAGCTAAAGCAAAACAAGAAGAGGATTATAATTCTAGAGGATGGGAAACTTTCATATTAGCAAGAGATAGGGCAGAAGAAATATATAATGAGTTAGGTCATAATGAATCTGAATTAGAAAGATATAATATGTCACTAACAATTTATATGGGACAGTTAACTATGAAATAAAAATAATTACAGATAGAGCTAGTAGTTATATCTGTAATTATAAACTTTATTAAGCAAAACATAAAAAATGGTGAATTCTATTAGGGTTCATCATTTTCTTATGATCTAATATTATATATAATTAAAATTTACTCTTTATATTAGGATAATTAATATAATAATTAAAATTAAAATTTAAAAAAATAAAAATAAAAAAACGTTTGCGCTTGCAAACGATATCAAAAAATGGTATTATATGTACAGATGGAATATTAAAAGAAATGGGGAGGATAAAAATGAAAAATATAGTAACAAAATGGAATAATATGAGTTTAGTAAAAAGAATATTAATAGGTCTAATAGTAGGGATAATGTTTGCAGTAACAATACCAGATGTCGTAGCACCGATATCATTATTTGGATCATTATTCGTAGGAGCATTAAAAGCAGTAGCACCAATGTTAGTATTCTTCTTAGTAATGGCTGCATTATGTCAGCATAAAGATGGACAAAAAACAAATATGAAATCAATCATAGTATTATATCTTTTAGGAACATTTATAGCTGGTATAGTTGCTGTTGTAGGAAGTTTCTTATTCCCAGTTACATTAACACTTGTTGCAGGTGCAGAAGGTGTAACACCTCCAAGTGGAGTTGGTGAAGTATTAAACACTTTATTAATGAATGTAGTTGATAACCCAATAAATGCACTTTCTAGTGCAAACTATATAGGAATATTAACTTGGGCATTAGTATTAGGTCTTGCACTTAAGAGTGCTAGCGAAGCTACTAAGCAAATCGTTATAAATATTTCAGATGCAATATCTCAAGTAGTTAGATGGATAATAAACTTAGCACCATTCGGAATAATGGGGTTAGTATTTGATACTATAGCTACATCAGGTATAGAATCATTATTTAGTTATGGAAAATTAATAGTATTATTAGTTGGATGTATGGCATTCGTTGCTTTAGTAGTAAATCCATTAATAACTTTTATAGCAATACGTACAAATCCATATCCACTTGTTTTCAAATGTTTAAGAGACAGTGGTCTTACAGCATTCTTTACTCGTAGTTCAGCTGCAAATATACCAGTAAATATGGGATTATGTAAAGAATTAGGATTAAATAAAGACACTTATTCAGTTTCAATACCGCTTGGAGCAACAATAAACATGGGTGGAGCAGCTATAACAATATCAGTATTAACACTTGCTGCAGCTCATACACTTGGTATAAAAGTTGATATAGGAACAGCAATAATATTAAGTGTATTATCAGCTGTAAGTGCATGTGGAGCTTCAGGAGTAGCTGGAGGGTCATTATTATTAGTACCTCTTGCTTGTAGTTTATTCGGTATACCAAATGATGTAGCTATGCAAGTAGTTGGTGTAGGATTTATAGTTGGAGTTATCCAAGATTCTTGTGAAACTGCTCTTAACTCATCAACAGACGTTCTTTATACAGCAGTAGCTGATTTTGGACAAAGACGTAAAGAAAAACAACAAAAGATAGCTGGTTAATTTTAAAAAAGCTGTGATTATTAAAATCACAGCTTTTTTTATTTATTCTATATTTTTTACAGTAAATCCTAATGGTAAAAGTTCTTCTAAAGAATATTCATTAAAATCATTTTTATTTTTAGCAAGATAAATCTTAAATGTTTTAGGATTACAAAATTCTGCAATTACCTGTCTACATACTCCACAAGGGGCACAGTAATCACTTTCTGAATCATTAGCTTTATTTCCTACTATTGCAATTGCTGAAAATGTACGTTGACCTTCTGAAATTGCTTTAAAAAATGCAGTTCTTTCAGCACAGTTAGTTGGAGAAAAAGCTGCATTTTCAATATTACAACCTAGATAAACCTTTCCATTTGTACCAAGTAATGCTGCTCCAACATTAAATTCAGAGTATGGGGTATAAGCGAATTTTTGAGCTTCATAAGCTTTCTCAACTAATAATTTTGCGTCTATCATAAACTTCACCTAACACTTTCTATAATGGAATCATTTTATTATTATGTACTAAATCAACTATAATAAAATGACTATTATTATATAACTAAAAAATAAAAATATATAGTAAAATAATAGTCTAAAAAATAAATATAATAGTTAATTATTGAAAAAATAAAATTTTGTGAATTTTATAAAAAATTATTGACTAAATAGTTTATACGGTATATTATATAAAATATAAGTAAGTCAAAATTAAAATTAAATGCGTTGAAAAGGAAAGTAATTTTAAGAATACTTTTACAGAGAGCTCTTGTTGGTGAGAAAGAGCAAAGGATATTAAAAAGAAAATGGCCTTGGAGCGGTGTACCGAGATCGTTGAGATTTAGGCTACAACGGGTTCACCCGTTACAGTGATAAAGTATAACCAAAAATTTGGCGTACTTGATGAGATTTGTATTGTGAAATATAAATGAATTAGGATGGTAACACGAAGTGTCAACTCTCGTTCCTAAGATTAAGTTCTTAGGGTCGGGAGTTTTTTTATGTTTAAAAAATAAATTAAAAAGGAGAGATTAAAAAATGAAAAATGAAATTAAAAAAGGTAATCCATTAGCGCTATTACCACTAGGTGTGTTTTTAGTACTATTTGTAGGAAGTGGAATTATAACAGGTGATTTTTATAAAATGCCGGCATTAGTAGCATTTTTAATAGCAGGAGGAATAGCGCTATTATTTAATAAAAAAGTAAGTTTAGAAGAAAAAATGAATGTATTTTGTAAAGGTGCAGGAGATACTAATATAATTTTAATGGTATTAATATTTTTACTTGCAGGGTCATTTTCAAATGTAGCTAAAGCAATGGGAGGAGTAGATTCAACTGTTTATTTAAGTTTATCTATACTTCCATCAAATCTTTTAGTATCGGGATTATTTATTATAGGATGTTTTATATCAGTATCTATGGGAACTTCAGTTGGTACAATAGCAGCACTTGCGCCAATAGGTCTTGGAATTGCACAAAAAACTGGAATTCCATTACCATTAGTAATAGGAGCGGTTGTAGGTGGTGCAATGTTTGGAGATAATCTATCTATGATATCAGATACAACAATAGCAGCAGTTAGAACCCAAGGTTGCGAGTTAAAAGATAAATTCAAGGTTAACTTCTTAATAGTTTTACCAGCAGCAATAATAACAGTAATATTATTAACAGTAATATCGTCAGGATATGCTTCAGTAGTAAATCAAAGTTATGAATATGAAGTAATTAAAGTTTTACCATATCTTGCAGTTCTAATAGGTGCTTTATGTGGAGTTAATGTATTTGCTTTACTTGGAGGAGGAGTTTTATTTGCAGGGATTATAGGACTTTTAACAAAATCATTTGATTTACTAGGATTTATAGAAGCTATATCTGGTGGAATATCAGGAATGTATGAACTAAGTCTATTATCGATAATAGTTGGTGGAGTTGTAGCACTTATAAAGTTTAATGGAGGAATAGATTATATTCTTTACTTTATAACTAGCAGAATAAATAGTAGAAAAGGTGCAGAGTTTGGAATAGCAATATTAGTTAGTATTATAGATTTATGTACAGCAAATAATACTGTAGCAATAGTTGCAGCAGGGCCATTAGCTAAGGATATAGCAACTAAGTATGATATAGACCCAAGAAAAACTGCTAGTATATTAGATATATTTTCATCTTGTTGGCAAGGAGTAATACCTTATGGAGCACAACTTTTAACAGCAGCAGGAGTAGCAGGAATATCTCCAATTGAAATATTAAAATATCTTTACTATCCAGGATTAATGTTTGTATGTGGTATATTATCAATAGTTTTCTCAAAGTCGGTAATTGAAAAAATAAAGACAGATGATAAAGCATATTTAGGATAAAATCCATTAAAATACAAAGGGGATATCTCAAAATAGATAGACCTATAACAAAAAAATGAACTCTATGGATTAGAG
>JAVXLU010000123.1:0-6757 GCA_036646635.1 Romboutsia sp. | reverse complement strand
TGTTTTATTTTAAAACACATAGCTTTTTAACTGATGACAACTGTCATCTATTGTTTTTACTTTATTTTGTCTCTCAACTTAACAAACTCTTCGAAGCTTATTAAATTCTTCACTAATAGCTGATACAAGCTATTAGGTAACTTATCTTGCTCCATTATCATTTCACCTAATGTACCATTTTCTAATCTAGGTAAATCGCTTATTGATTCTTTAACTGTAACAAACCCTTGCTTATTATCTATCTTAAGCATCAATTCTTCTATACTATTATCTTTAAATCTTTTTATAGGGAATAAATTATCTATTATATTAGTATTTTCATCTGATATTATTCCCAAATGTTCTCTAGCTATATCATCTCTTACACCAATGATTATAACCCTTTTTCTTTTTTGAGGGACTCCATATTCTGCTGCATTTAATTTATATCCTCTTACCTTATATCCAACATTACTGAAACACTCTATTACACTTTCATAGGTTTTACCATTATTCATAGATAATAATCCCTCAACATTCTCCATTATAAATACCTTAGGTTTCTTATTCTCTACAATAGTAACAAATTCTTTAAATAATAGGTTTCTAGGGTCATCAATCATTCTTAATCCTGCATTTGAAAATCCTTGGCAAGGTGGACCACCACAAATCAAATCAACATCTATTCCATTAACTGATTCAAATATTTCATTTTTAGTTTCATCTGTTGTTAGATCTCCTTGTATAACTTTTACCTCTGGATGATTTAATTTATAAGTTTCACATGCATGTTTATCTATATCTACTGCTACTTTAACATTTACACCAGCTCTACATAGTCCTAAACTTAGTCCACCTGCTCCACAGAATAAATCTACTGCATTATCTATATCTATATATTTTTTAATTTGACTTATAATATTGTACCCTAATATAGATGGTACTGCATTTCCTATTTGATTTAATATTGCTCCTTGAGTTCCAACAAATAAATAGTCATCTGTAAATGATTGTAGTCTAGCAGCTTCCCTAAAAGTTATTACTCTATTTTGTGTAATACCTTCTTCTGTTTCACTATAATCTGGATGAATATAAGTTCCATTACCAGGTCTATTGAAGTAAGTTGTAACTGTATAACTTGCTCTATCAGGATGCAACCTTCCATACAATGTAGTTCTTCCTCCTGATGCAGTTATCTTTACTAACCTCTGTGACTTCTCAACAGTTTCCGTAGGTATGTCTTTCCAATTACCTCCTGGTGGTATTGCTTGTACCATTTCTATATCTAAATCACTTAGTTTACAACTCTTATGATTTAATACTTTATGATTATGAAGATTAATATATTTTTCTAATATTTCATTTACATATGATGTTTCTATATCTTCTTTTAATTCGATTTGTTTAATAAATTCTTCTTTACTTATTTCACTATTTAATAAACTATCATATAGTTGAGTATCCTCATTATTATAATCTTCATCTATATATTCATCTTCTGTAGTTATCGCTACTTCAAGGTGAGCAAATTGTAATTGTTCATGTTGTATTTCTTGCACTTCAACATTACTTTGAATACTTATATTCTCTATATCCTTCTTAAGTTTTCCTATAAGGTAATCTTTGTATCTCATAAAATATATTACTCTATATAA
This sequence comes from Romboutsia sp., assembly GCA_036646635.1. Lineage (GTDB taxonomy): Bacteria > Bacillota > Clostridia > Peptostreptococcales > Peptostreptococcaceae > Faecalimicrobium. The sequence goes on along the minus strand of JAVXLU010000123.1, from coordinate 5,123 downwards.
GTACTCTTTATCTCTTTGATTAAATACTAATATATGCTCTATTTGTTCTAACTCTAATCCATATAATTTGAATACTAAAGCATCTATTTGTTCTTCAAAGTTTTCTACTTCATAATTGCTTAGATATTTTCTTACTAAATCACTTATCTCTTTATATATAGGTGTGTCCTTTAATACTATAGGAAAATCATCTATTTCATAATTATTTATATGATTATTAGAGCTTGTTATTTTAAATCTCCAATTCATTAAAGATGAATTTAATATTCCCATAATACTATCTATATCAATAGAATAATCATTATTATCATCTACAAATACATAGTTACATGAATTACCTAATACATTATCACTTGGCACTTCACAGAAATATAGTCTTTTATTCTGATTTACATTTGATATTTGTTGACAAGCTATTCTTTTATTAGTAGAAACTTCTCTTTTATTTTGATAATCTACAAAAAATGATTCATCTACATATTCAAATGCTTCAATTTTTCTTAACTGGTATTCTCCTATTACATTCCCTCGAAGAAGTCTATATGCAGTTTTATTATTTACTAAGTATTTTTTGTTTATACTTAGGTCAAGTTCCCCTCTTTTATTACCTATAAATTCTATTTCTTTTATTCTTTTATTTTCATGCATTTTGCCAAGTATATCCCAATCTATATTCTCTAATGGTAATATAGCTTCTGTTTCAGATATACTACTTAATCTATCTATATTAGTAGTTATGTGGTCTGTTTTATATAAATCTTTCTTTGATTTTATATCTGTATATATATTTATATCTCCAGTTTTTTTACCTTTGTTTACTACCATAGAAGCTAAAGACTGTCTTATATCATTAAAGAATTCATTTTTCTCAGGAATTATATATATATTATCTAAGTTATAATTTTCAATTATATGCTTCCTTAGTTTCGTACATGATTTATCAGCTAATATATTTTGAGGGATTAATAATCCAATAGCTGCATTGTCTTTTGTATAGCTTTCTATTATTTCTTCTATAAATAACTTATAGTAATTTAATGTTCCTTCATTTGAATATTTATAGTTTTTATTTTTCTTTATATAATCAGCTATATTTTTGAAAATTCCCTTATCATTTTCATAGTTTTCATTAGTATCATATTTATTTTTTTCTGCTTTTAGTAGTTTATAAGGAGGATTAGTTATTACTATGTCAAATCCTCCTTCACTCATTCTATCTCCAAATATATTTTCAATATTTATCTTTGATACTTCATTATCTTCAATTTTAAATAGTAATCCTTTTGTATTTATGTGCTCTGTATATTCATCAAAATCTATAGTATAATTACATTTCACATAAAGATATAATCTTAATAATCTTGTATATATACATATTGCTTTTTCATCTATATCTACAATGTATATATTCCTTAATATATTATTTATATTGATATTTAAATCTAGCATTGCATCAATATATGCAATTACAAATATACCACTTCCCACACAAGGTTCTAAAAAATTTATTTCATTTAAATCTACGTTTGTATTTGAACCTACATAACTTTGGATTGTTTGTCTAGCTATAACCTTTCCTAAGTCTAAGTCTGTATAATATATTCCATTGTTCTTTCTAAAGTTATTCTTTATAGAGTTGTTCTTTACTAATGATTCTATATTTTCGTATTCTAAGCATCTTTGGTAAACTTCATTTATAAATTTTATAAATACTTCTATAGTTTCAACCGTTATACTTTCTTCGATATTTATCTTTTGTTTTATATATTTTTCAATACTTAAATATAATTCATCTTGTTTATCAGTTTTATTATTTAATACTATATTTTCTACTACGTCTAAAGTAGCTATATATATATCTTCTACATTGTCTATATTAATATTTTTCAAAATAGGCAATACTTCTTCCATACTCATACTTAATTTCATAGAACCTCTCCATATGTCTCAATTTGTCAATAATACTTATTATATATGCTTGTACTATTATTCTCAATGATATATATTTCCCATTACTACATAAAAAAAGATGAAGATTTCTATTTCTTCATCTTTTTTCTAACGTTCTATAATATATTTCTATTTCTTTACTCCAACTATCATATAGGCTTTCTATAAATATATCTATTTCTTCACATCCTATAGATTCTAATAACTTTAAAAGTGTATTTACTCGAGGCAGTTTCGTATTTTTATTTGACATTATTTCAAATATATATTGTTTTTTAGATTGCTTATATAAAAAATATTTTTTAGATTTTTCTTTCGTCTTTAACTTTAATTTCAATGTTTGGTTTAATTCAACTTGGAATTTCTTTATAAATATTTTTTTTAACTTCATATCATTTAAATTAAATACTTTCTTAGGTAATACCATTGTTGATATATATATATCTTTAAATTCTGTTTCATCCAACATAAACTTTTCCATAGAAATATCAACACTATATGCTATAGAAAATAAAGTCATAAGTTCTAAATCTTTCACTTCACCCTTAATAAATTTACGTATCTGTCTATCTGATAAACACTCTTTATTATCCTTGGTGGGTATTAGTGCTATAATAAAACTATCTATATATTCTGTATCTAGTTTGCATTTACTCTTATCTCCAACCAGATATATAAGGTTGGAGATGTTTTTGCATATTCTATTAATCATTTGCTCTTACTTTAAGTAACATTCTATTAATCTATTTTGTATGCTATATACTAGTTCTCTTAATTTATTTAAAGACATTTGATAGTTACCTGTTCTTATCATCGCTATAGTTGATTTTAGTATCTCTACTTGTTCATCGCTTAAATCAAATTTTAAGTTTCTATTTTCTTTGTTGTGATATTCATCTATAGATTCTAAACTTACTCTATGTAGCCTAGATATCTCTTTATCGTATAGATCTGTTTTAACTTTCTCTTGTATCTGAGTTGGGTATCCATTTTCATCAAACTTATAATCATAATCAAAATATTGCTCTTTATGCTTTATAAGTGCATTATATAAAAAATCAACACCTGTATTATTCTTTATAACATATAATATTTCCATATAGTTATGAACATTTTGCTTAAGTGCATTCCTTACATCTTCCATATTTAAAACTTGATAGTTATTTTTTATAAATTCCCAGATTATTTCTCCGTACCAGGACATGCTATTGTTGTTGTATTTACGCTCCAGCTTCAATAGCTTCTTTATATCTATTTCTGATATTCTATCTCTTTTAGATGAATTTTCTGATGACGTTGCCCTCTGCATGAATACCGATTCGTGCTTAAATCCTAAGCTTATTGGACCTATATGATCGGCTGTTGCTCCTTTAAAATATTTACTCTTCATATATTTATTTGCTAATGATATGTTCCCATCTGACCAATATTCATATGCTCTTCTATCCTTGTTATAACTGTCCATATTTTCTTTATGTCTACCTTTATCCTCTTTACTTCTACAGCACCTATTGTATGAATGGAAGCCACAAAGACGGTCTGGGTAGTTTGACATAGCTCCAGGGCTCAAATAAATGCATGTACCGTACTTACATGCATTTATACATGCATCTACAACTTCACCTATACTACTACGCTCTGATAATTCTCTTAATCTAAATTTTTCTATAAGAAATTCTTTTATATAATCCATTTCATATTCACTTGCTATTAAAATGTCTATAATTTGAACTATATCTGTAAGTTCAGTTATTTCGTAACCATCATCTATACAATCAAACTCTTTAAGTATAGATTTTATAAAGTTTTTTGATGCATATACATAATTTAAGCTTAATTCTCTTCCACAAATTTGGCATGGCTTTATTTTTGTTGGATGAACTTCATACATAACCTTTGCCATCCATCCATCTTCATTTGTATCTATTCCAAATTCTTTAGCTCTTTTTTTTGCCCACTCAATTCTCCCTTTCCCTACTTCAGTTTGCTTTGTAGCTAACCAAACTACACTTCCATCAGCCTTTCTATTAAATGGAATCCCTCTATAGTTCTCATTTTTAACTATATACTCCTGATAATCTAAAAATACATTAGAATATTGCTTTTGTTCTCTAGCCATTTTATATTTCCTCCCTTTATTTTTCTTTCTGTCTACATAATATCCAAATTTTAGTTAAGTCTGTAGAACTATTGCTTATTAAAAATCTCTATAATCATTGATATCTTAAGCTTTAGTGGATTTATTTTTTTATTAGAACTAAAATAAGGACTCACATGGAGTCCTTATTTTAGTTCTAATTTGATTATAGTTTCTAATTGATACTTATATTGCTATACCTATATTTAATACTTATGGAGTTTGGCTATCGCCACCGCGCTTTTCGCTCAAAAGGATTTCCACTACAATCGCTAACTCAAAACCATCTTTTAATCGGAAGTTGCATGGATATTGTGAGTTTATAGGTTTTAAGTTATTTGGTACTTAAAAATAGGACTATAGGCCATGTCCCTCTAGATAATCGTCCTCCACATTTTATATAACTTACTAAATAGATCATTGTAACTTCAACCTATAGACATATAGGTTAAAGTTACTTGATGTCGGTGTGCTAGGTTATTGCTTGGTATCCCGCATTGGATAAAACCATTGCTCTGCTATCCAATGCTAGTGCATATATAGCTTTTAAGGAATAATTGTTCCTTAATTCATAATAGATACTAATCTACTAGTATATTAAAAATAACTACATATCAAAAGCCCCTATAAATTAGGAGCTTTTCACTGTTGTATCTGCCATTTTATAAATATTTTTCCATGACTGAATTCTTTTATATAATTTTATTTCATCCATGCTCTTTAAATCTTTTAATAATTGTTTTGTGTAGTCATTTAGTTCAATTTCTAGTAAATATCCATCTCCAATTTGAGCAACGTGTTGGCGAAGCACTTTTTCTTGGCTTAGCTTTTGTAAATTCATATATTTCTTGATTTGCTACATAATCATATATTACCGCTATCATTTCCTCACTTAAATATCCTATTATTTTACTTCCTATGTATATTTTGTTCTTAGCTTTAATTATTGGCTTACCTCCTAGTTATTTGAATAATAAAATATATCTTCATCAGGATTTTTTGTTATGCTCATTGTCATTTGTAATTTATTGAAAAC
>JAVXLU010000122.1:0-6872 GCA_036646635.1 Romboutsia sp. | reverse complement strand
AATGTGTGAAGACTCATGGAGATGGCAAAGTGGAAACCCTAAGGGTTATAATTAAATGTTGGATAAGTTTAGACCATAGGGCAATTGTATTATGAAAAAGGAGATATCTAGATGGGTGAGATTCTGATAAGTATAATAGTTCCGATTTTTAATTGTGAAAAATATTTAGAGAAATGTATATACTCTATACTAAATCAATCAATTGAAAATATAGAACTAATACTTGTAAATGATGGGTCGAATGATAATTCGTTACAAATATGTGAGGCAATTAGTTGTAAAGATAATAGAATAAGAATTATAAATAAAGAGAATGAAGGTGTAAGCAAGGCAAGAAATGTTGGAATAGATAGTGCACAAGGAAAATATATAATGTTTTGTGATTCAGATGATTATGTAGATAATAGGTGGTGCCAAAATTTATATGAACAAATAGAGTTAGATAAAAATTCACTAGTGATAAGTGGAGTACACTTCATTAATCAAAGAGATAATAATGATAATAATAACAAGGTATTTTCTAAAGATGAAGAAATTTCATATATGAAGAAGGAAAGATTGTTTGAAATTTATGATTGTTTCTTATTAAATTCACCTTGTAATAAAATATACAATAGTAAATTCATTAAAGACAATAATATTAAGTTTAACGAAGAACTTAGTTTAGGTGAAGATTTACTGTTTAATCTAGAATATATAGATTATACTAATACCAATATAGTTATGGTCAATAAATCAGATTATTTATATATTTTGAGAGATACAGAGAGCTTAGATAATAAATATTATGAGAATCTATATGATATATATGTCTATCTATTTTCAGAATTGGAAAATAAATTAAAAATATCTGGAGTAAATATGATTGAAATTAGAGAGAGGTTATATAAAACATATAGAGGTTGGTTAATAAGAGCTATAAAAAATGATTATAATGAAAATTGTAAAGATAGTACTATTAAGAAATTCACAAAAACTATTAAAAAAGTTTTTAGTTATCAATTTATTAAATGCTTAAAAAATAGCAATGTTTTAAAAGATATAATGTTAAAAATAATTAGACAAAAGAGGAATAAGATATGAAAATATATATTAAACATATAAGTAATACATATAACTATGGAAGTTGTATGATGGCCATTAATTTGATTTATGAATTATATAAAAATAATGAGTTTATAGAATTTTATGTAGATGCAGCAAGCAAAAGCGACTTAGAAAGATTAAAAATAGAAACTAATTGCAAAAATATTAAAAAAGATAATTTTGGAGATCAAAATAATAGATATCATAGTAAAATTGATAAATTATTTAAAAAAATTGGGATAGATAAAGGTGTAAGCAAAATTGAAAATGTTATAGTTATAGGTGGAGATGATATATCTGAATATTATGGAGTCAAACACTTAGAAAATGAATTAAATAGCATATTGGAAGAAAGTCATAAAAAGAAGGTTATTCTTTTAGGGCAAACAATGGGACCTTTTACTGGAAATAGGGCAGACATGGCTAGAGAATGCTTAAAAAATACAAAAATTTATGTTAGAGATAATGAATGTTTAAAATACCTTTTAAAACATGAATTTAAAAATGTAAATAATGGAAGAGATTTAGCGTTTTTAGATTTACCAATGCAACATAATGCAAATACAATATTAAATAAATATAATATTAAAAAGGATAACTATATAACTATAGTTCCATCAGGATTAACTAAATGTTATACTGATGACTTAGAAGCGTATATATCTGAAAATGTGAAAATTATAGAGGAAATTATAATTAATGAGAAGTTGAAAAATAAAAATATTGTACTATTACCACATGTGCTATTACCTAGTCATGTTGATGATAGGTTAATTATTAGAGAATTAATGAATAGATTAGATGCGTCAATAAAAAATAGAATAATAGCTATAGATGATGATATGTTGCCATCAGAAGCAAGAGAAATATTAGGAAATGGATTATTTACCATAACAGGTAGAATGCATGCTGCCGTATCAACTTTCTTTATGAGAAAACCAGCTATATCTTTATCTTACAGTGTTAAATATAAAGGTGTAATTGGAGACGGATTAGATATGAATGAACTTGTTGTTGAAGCTACAGATAATAAGCTATGGGCAACAGGTGAAATAAGTAGCCAGGTATTAGAAAAAGTAGATTATATAGTAAGTAACTATGATAGTTTAGTAAAAAAAATAGACATAAATGTATCGCAGACAAGTGATATAGTTAATCTACAATTAAAAGATTTAAAAGAGGAACTAAAATTATTATAGAAATAAAGCAAATACTTAGTGATATAACTAAGTATTTGTTTTTATAATTAGGGAGTCGATATTATGAGAATACAAAATTCATTGAAGAATTTTACTTCAGGATTAGGAACTATGGTTATAAGTAATGTATTGGCATTTGTAGCAAGAACAGTATTTATAGCAATATTAGATAAATCTTATCTGGGTGTAAATGGACTATTAACAAATATATTATCTATGTTATCTTTAGCTGAATTAGGTATAGGAACTGCCATTAATTTTAGTTTATATAAACCTATAGCAGAAGAAGATGATAATAAAATAGCTTTATTAATGAATTTTTATAAAAAAGCTTATAGATACATTGGAATAGTAGTTTTTCTTGTAGGGTTAGTTCTAATGATGTTTTTAGATTTTATAGTTAAAGATCAAGGTGAAGTTAAAAATTTAAAGTTAATATTTTTAATATATTTAATTAATACTAGTTATTCATATTTTATGACACATAAAGTTACATTATTAAATGCTTATCAAAAAAGTTATATATTAGCACCAATAAATATAATTTTTAATATTATAACAACTATTGCACAAATAATTATATTAATAGTAACTAAAAATTATATAGCATATTTAATTATAAATATGATTGTATTATTAATACAAAGGCTATATACTAATCATAAAATTACTAAGATGTATCCAATTTTAAACAAAAAAACTAATGAGAAAATTCCTAAAAAAGAGTTAGATCTAATAGTTAAAAATGTAAAAGCAATGATGTTTCATAAAGTTGGAGATTATTGTATAAATGGAACTGATAATATAATAATATCTTCATTTATAAGTATAAGTGTAGTAGGAATATATTCAAATTATCTTATGATAATAAATATGATAAATGGAGTTATACTAATGTTTTTTAATAGTATGACAGCAAGTATGGGAAATTTAATTTCTACAGAGTCAGATGAAAAAAAGAGAGAATCATTCGAAATAATAAATTTTATAGGTATGTGGTTATTTGGATTTACAACAGTTTGTCTATATAATTTATTAAATCCGTTTATAGAGATTTGGTTAGGAAAAACCTTTTTAATATCACAAGGTATTTTAGCTGTAGTAATATTGAATTATTACTTAACAGGGATGAGAGTTCCGGTTGCAACTATGAAAATGGCGGCTGGGTTATATGATGAAGATAAATTTACTCCGTTAATACAAGCTTCTATAAATTTAATAGTTTCCATAGTATTAGTTAAAAAAATAGGATTAATGGGTGTATTTATAGGAACATTAGTATCAAGTTTAGTATTACCATGCTGGCAAAGACCATATATAATTTATAAACATATATTTAAAGTATCATCAAAAGATTATTTTATTAAATACTTAAAGTATCTTATTATAGTAATTTGCATGACAATAGGATTACAACAGATATTTAGTATGATTTTCTTACAAGTAACAGTAGTTAATTTTATAATTAGAGTTATAGTATGTGCTATAGTTCCTAATATTATATTTATTTTATTATTTAATAAGACTAAAGAATTTAAAGAAGTATTAAAAATAGTAGATAAAATTTCAGGAGGTAGTATTAAATGTATAAAAAGGTTAGTATAATAACGCCTTGCTATAATGGAGAAAAATTTATAGAAGCATATTTAAACTCTATATTAAATCAAACATATAAAAATATAGAATTAATATTAATTAATGATGGATCAACAGATAAAACTGAAGAAATAGTGAAATCATATATGAAAAAATTTAAAGACCAGGGTATGGATATTATATATATATATCAAGAGAATGGAGGACAGGCAACTGCCTTGAATAAAGGTCTAAATCTGTTTACAGGAGAATATCTAACCTGGCCAGATTCAGATGATATATTGACTATAGATAGTATTGAGAAAAAAGTTAAATTTCTTGATAATAATAGAGATTATTATATAGTTAGAAGCGATGGAAAGTTAGTTGATGAAAATAATATAAATAAGGTTCTTGGATATTTTGGAAAAGGAAACAAAGAAAAATTCAAAGAAGATCTTTTTTTAGATTATATTATTGAGAATAATGTTTGGTTTGCACCTGGATGTTTTATGGTTAGAAGTGATAAGTTCTTAGAAATAAATCCGCTAAGACAAATATATAATAGTAGGGCAGGACAAAATTGGCAAATGATTTTACCTATTTTATATAAATCTAAGTGTGGATTACTTGATGAATCATTATATATATATAGGGTTAGAGCAAATAGTCACTCTCATAGTGTTACAACTTTAAATGAACAAATAAAAAGGTGCAATGATCATGAAGATATACTAATTAATACTATGAAATGCATTGAAATGGAAGAATTTGATAGAGATAAATATATAAATTTAATAAAGGAAAAGTATATCAGAAAAAAATTATATATAGCTGAAGAATTTAAAGAGCATGAGTTAGCAAAAATACAATATGATATACTGAAAAAAAGAAATGTTGTTAATAATGAGGATCGTATAGTATACCTAAGTAGTAAAAATAAAATGTTTAATTTAATAGGTAAAGTCTTAAGGAAAATAAGGAGAGCATTATAAATGATTAATATAGTAAAGAAAACAGAATGTAACGGATGTCATGCATGTACTAATATATGCCCTAAGGACTGTATTTCAATGGAAATAGATAGTGAGGGTTTTTGGTATCCTAAAGTAGATTTAAATAAATGTATAGATTGTAGTTTATGTGAAAAAGTATGTCCTATAATTAATGCACCAGAGAGAGAAAAGTATGAGGTTAAAGGTTATGCCTGTAAAAGTAACTCTGAAGGAATAAGGAAAGATAGTTCTTCAGGCGGGATATTTACACTTTTAATGGAAGATATAATATATCAAAATGGAGTTGTATTTGGAGCTTCTTTCGACAAAAATTTAAACTTAAGACATACTTATGCAGAGACATTAGAGGAATGTAGTCAATTTAGAGGTTCAAAATATGTTCAAAGTAAAATTGGGGATACATATACAACTGCTAAGAAGTTTTTAAATGAAGGAAGAATGGTATTGTTTAGTGGAACACAGTGCCAAATAAAAGGGTTGAACCTATTTTTAAGAAAAGAGTATAAAAATTTAATAACTTGTGAGATTGTTTGCCATGGAGTACCGAGTCCAAAGGTATTTAGATTTTATAAAGATAATCTTATAAAAAAATATAAATCTAATATAAAAGAAGTGAAATTTAGAGATAAGACTTTAGGTTGGAATAAATTTAGTTTTGTAGCGAAGTTTGAAAATGGTGAGGTTTATTCAAAACCCTTGAATGAAGATATATATATGAAGGGTTTTTTAACTGATTTATATTTAAGACCATCATGTTATGAATGTACTTCGAAAAATTATACTAGTAATAGTGATTTAACTTTAGCTGATTATTGGGGAGTTGAGAATATACATTCAGAATTTAAAGATGATAAAGGTACATCATTAGTAATAGTTAACACAATTAAAGGAGAAAATATATTCAAAAAGATAAAAAATAATATGGATATATTAGAAACAGATTTAGACTATGCAACAAGTTATAACCCTTGTATTGTAAGACCAGTTCACTACAATGAAAAAAGAGAAGGTTTTTTTAAGGAAGTTAATGAAGAAAATATTGAAAATATTATTTATAAGTATACTAAAGTTCAATTTATAGAAAAGGCAAAAAATAGAGTAAGAAGTGTACTAGGTAAAATTAAGAGGAATTTATTTAATTAAGGTGGAAGTGAGCACTATGTTGAAAAAAAATTTGCGTAAAGTAATAAGAGTGTTTAGAAATAAAGCAAATAGAAGAAAGTTGAGAAATCATAATTTCACATTAATATCTAGTAATTGTAATGGAGCTTTTATAATGAATGAGCTGGGCGTAAAGTTTAACACACCTACTGTAAATCTGTTTTTTTACCCAAATGATTTTATAAAGTTTTTAGAAAATTTTGATGAATATTTATTAATTAATTTAGAAGAAAATTTAGAGAAAAGTATGGCTTTGCAATATCCAGTAGGTATTTTAAATGATATAGAAGTACACTTTATGCATTATGATTCTTTTGAAATTGCTAAAGAGAAGTGGGAAGAGCGATGTAAAAGAATTGATAAAAAAAATATATTTATTATGAGTACTGATAGAGATGGATGCACATATGATATTATTAAAAGATTTGATAAGCTAAAGTTTGATAATAAGGTTATTTTCACGCGAAAAGAATATAAAGAATTTGAATCTGCATTTTATATAGATGGATTTGAGAATGAGAAGGAAGTTGGCTTGTTATTTGAATTTGAAGGATACTTAGGTAAAAAGTATTATGATAGATTTAATTTTGTTAATTGGTTTAATAACAACAAAAGTTAAGATATGGTATGTAGCGTTAATATTAATAGTATTAGCGCTTTTTCACGTAATTATATTTCAAAATAAAACCTTTTATTAACAAAAAAAACAATAAATGGAGAGGAATCAGAGACACAACTATGGTATAATGCAAATATTGTAATAAAATATAGAAAAAAGGCAAGGGGATAAATATGAGTAGAGTAACAAGAAGAGATAAAAGGAAAAAGATGTCTA
>JAVXLU010000121.1:0-6883 GCA_036646635.1 Romboutsia sp. | reverse complement strand
AAATAGTCTGTAACAAAATAATAGTAATTTCAATGTATAATAAAAGTTATTAGGGAGGAATATATTATGAAAAACAAAAAAAATATATTTATAATATTCTTATTAATAACTTTTAGTATATCTATTATAAAATATAATTCTTTAAAACATATTAATAAAAATGATATAGATGTATATAAATATATAGATTATGCAGATAAAATAAGTGAGAATAAGGTTCAATTGAATTGGAAATATATAGTGGCTATAATAGGGGTTCAAAATAGTAATAACTTTAAAGATGTAAGTCAAATCCAAATAGAAACTGTATCAAAATTATTCTTAAATAAATCAAATAACATATATAAACTAAATACATTAAAAGAAGTAATATCTAAGCTAGAGCTTAATACTAATGAAACTAAAAAAATATATAGATATATATATGATTTAAAAAGTTACGGATTAGTACCAAATAGATTAAATGATAATACCGAATATATGCACTTTATAAATGAGATAAAAGAAAGTTCTCTAATTAACTATAAAAAATACAAAATATTACCATCAATAACAATAGCTCAAGCAATACTTGAATCTAATTGGGGTAAATCAAGATTAGCTAAAGATTTTAATAATCTATTTGGTATAAAGGCTGATAAATACTGGACTGGAGAGTATGTAACTTTAGAAACTAGTGAATACTCAAATACTATAATAAATGATAAATTCAGAAAATATAATAATAAAAATGAGTCACTAAGAGACCATGCAAAATTTTTATCAGAAAATGAAAGATATAAAAATAATGGTGTTTTTAATGCCAACACATATATATATCAAGCAAGAGCCTTACAAAGTGCGGGATATAGTACTATAGAAAATGACAAAGGTGAAAAAATATATGCTGATATGTTAATAAATATAATTAGGCAGTATAATTTACAATTAATAGATAGTGAAGTTCAAAGTTTAAAATTATAACACAATTAAAAGATATAATATATACCCTAAAAAGCTCTCCATTATTTGAGAGCTTTTTAGGGTATATATTATATCTAATCATTGACATATTACCCATTTATTCATTATACTAAAAGAGCTATGGTATTTTTTGTCAAAAAACGATTTCATTATACAAATAAAATATATTATAAAACGTCAGAAAGGTATATACTGTGAAGATAAAACGAATATTTAGTATATTTTTAGTAGTAAGCTCCTTAGTATGTTTTACTATTAAAAACATTGAAGTAATGGCTCTAGATACAAGTAAAATTAATTTTCAAAAAGTTAGTGTAGAAGATGGGCTTTCTAGTACGGATATAACTTGTATATATCAAGATAATGAAGGATATATATGGATTGGTACATCAGATGGATTAAATAAGTATGATGGAAATGAGATTGAAACATATAAACACGATATTAAAAATAAAAAAACATTAAGTTCAACATATATATCAAACATAGAAGAAGATTCTAAAGGTAATCTATGGATAGGAACTGATTCTGGGCTTAATATATTAAATAAAAGAACAAATGAAATAATGCGAATTGGATCAGATAAAACAGTAGAAAAGAAATTATCTCATTTCAACATAACATCAATATTTAAAGATAGTAATGATGTTATGTGGATAGGTACTGAAAATGGACTAAATAAATATGATTCTACAACTGGTGAATTTCAAAAATTCTATTATAAAAAAAATAGTGAAAACTCATTAAGCCATAGCTCAATTACTGATATCGAAGAAGATGATAATGGATATTTATGGGTAGGAACTAAGTCTGGTGTAAATTCTATAAATTTAAAAACTAATGAAATAAAAAACAAATATAACACAAATTATGAATTGCACTATATTTATGATTTACAAAAGGATAATAAAGGAAATATATGGATTGCAACTAAAAGTGGTATTTTAAAATATGATACTTTAAATGCTGAACTTAAAACATTTAATATTAACATCGGAGAAAATATGAATACAGAAGTAGATTTTATTATGAGTGATATAAATAATGATATATGGATGTCTGGTTCAAACGGAGCTATAAAATACTCTGAAAAAAATGAACGTACAAATATATTTAAGCATAACCCTTATGATGAAAAATCTATTTCAAGTAATTCTATTAAATGTTTTTTAGAAGATTCTAATGGTATAATATGGATCGGAACTAATAATGGAGTTAGTATGGTAAGTAATACTAATCAATTTGAGTTTTTAGGAAATAATATGCATACAGATGGAACATATACTATAGATAATGTTACTTACTTGTATAAAGATAGTGATGGAGATTTTTGGATAGGAACTGATAATAATGGCCTCTATCAACACAAAACCAGTCATAAAATAAAAAAATATAACTCTAATAATAAAAATAATCAATATTCATCATTAAGTAATAACATAAAATCAATAACAGAAATAGCAAAAGGTATAATGTTAGTATCTACTGATAAAGGTCTAAATGTTATACACAAAGAAACAGGAATTGTAGATTACCATCTAATTAAAAATAATTATATAGTTGAAATAGATACTATGTATACTGATGAAGATAGAATAATTTGGATAGGTTCAAATGATGGACTTTATTCATATGATATAAAAAAATCAGAATTAAAATCTTACAACGATAACTTTAGTAAGTATAAAATTGGTAATCTAAGTATATCCTGTATTTATCAAGATTCTAATAATAAAGATATTCTATGGTTAGGTGGAGAAAATAAAGGAGGCTTAATAAAATTCCATAAAACTTATGGAATTCTAAAAAATTATACTCATAAGAATTCTACTTCTAATTCATTAAGTTATAATGATATTAATTGCATAACCTCAGATGGAAATGGTAATTTATGGATAGGAACTAATATTGGATTAAATAAATTTAATATTAAAGACGAAACATTTATAAATTATACAGTTGAAGATGGTTTGAAAAATGATTATATTAATGGTTTACTCCTAGATAGCAATAAAAATCCTTGGCTAAGTACCAATAATGGTTTGAGTAAATTCGATATAAAAAGAAATAAATTTATAAATTTTACTGAAATGGATGGTTTACAGGGTATGAAATTTAACAAAAATTCATACTTTCAAAGTGAAAATGGTAATATGTTCTTTGGCGGTACTAAAGGTATAACATACTTTAATCCAGAAAACATTGTCGAACCTAAACATAATGTAACTAAATTAAGTATTGGTGATATTTTAATAAATGGAAAGAAAATTAATTCTACAAAAAAAGAAATAGTTTTAAATTATAATAAAAATAATATAGCACTAGATTTCTTTTTACCAGATTATAAAAATTTAAATAGTACAACTTATGAATATAAACTTGAAGGTCAAGATACTGATTGGGTATATTCAGGTTCTAGAAATTTTGTTAACTATACATCCCTTAAACCGGGTAACTATACATTTAAAGTAAAAGCTAGAGATGGATATGGTAAATCAAGCAATATAACAAGTGTTGATTTTAAAATTAAAAATCCTATTTGGAAAACACCATTAGCTTACTTAATATATCTATCAGTAGTTATAGGAATAATACTTTACATATGGAATTATGTTAAAATATTAGAAAAATTAGTTCAACAAAAAACTATGAATCTAAACAAACAATTAAAAGAAAATGAAAAATTGAGCAATGATATTATAAAAAAAGAAAAGTTAAAAAACAATTACTTTGTAAATTTATCTCATGAGCTTCGAACTCCATTAAATGTTATATTATCTACAGTACAATTAATAAATTCTGTAAGTAAAGATGGACTTTTAGAAAGAGAAAAATCAATAAGATATATGAATATTATACAAAAAAGTTCTAACAATTTACTAAAAATAATCAATGATATTATAGATAGTTCAAAGATAGATACAGGTCATTATAAAATAAATAAAAAATATGTTGACATTATATATTTAGTTGAAGAAACAGCATTAAATATGAGCAAGTTTATAGAAGAAAAAGGGTTAAGTATTATTATTGACCCTGAAATAGAAGAAAAGCATATTTACTGTGATCCAACAGAAATAGAAAGATGTATAATAAACTTATTAGCTAATTCAGTAAAGTTCACTTTAGAAGGTGGAGAAATTAGAGTATATATTAAACAATCAGGAGATAATATTAATATTATAGTAGAAGATACTGGAATTGGTATATCTGAAGAAGACCAAGAAGTTATATTTAATAGATTTGAACAAGCTAAAGATAGCAATGCACTAAAATCAAGTAGTAGTGGAATTGGACTAACTTTAGTTAGGCAGATAGTAACTATTCATAGAGGAAGTATAAAGTTAGAAAGTGAGTTAAACAAAGGTAGTAGATTTACTATAACACTACCAATTAATGAAAAATAAATATTAATAAAAAGTGCTGCTAATTAAATTAGTGGCACTTTTTATTAATATTTATTTTATGATAAAATACAAATTATAACAGAAATATTTTATATAAATAATAATTTATGATATAATAAAATTTTAATGAATGTTAATAATAAACACATACTATTTTAGGAGGGAATTATGGCAAATACATTTTATATAGTAAGACATGGTCAAACAAATTGGAATATATTAGGCAAAACACAAGGTCATGAAAATTCAGATTTAACAGAAAATGGAGAAAAACAGGCTAAAGAACTATCAGAAGTTATGATAGATTATCCTATAGATTATATATATAGTAGTGATTTAGGAAGAGCTGTTCAGACTGCTCAAATTATTTCAAATAAATTAGGACTTAATATTATTAAAACACCAGCACTTAGAGAAATGGGGTTTGGTATTTGGGAAGGTCTTTTAATTAAAGAAATTAAACAAAATCATGCATCAACTTATGATGTATGGAGAAATCAACCTCACTTAGTAGATATAGAGGGTGGTGAAACACTACATGTAATAAAAGAAAGAACTGATAATTTTATAAAAGAAATAAATGATAAATATGATAACAAACATATATTACTTGTTAGCCATTCAGTTACAGTAAGAGCAATGCTTTTATCATTTATAGGTTCACCTATGGAGAATATATATAGAATAAAGCAAGATAATACCGCACTAAATATAGTTGAGTGTAGAGACTATGGCCCAGTTGTTGTAAAAATGAATGATACAAGTCATATAAAAAATAATGAGAAAATAAATAATTCAGCATTAGAGTAGGAGTAAAATATATGGCAAATATAATCGTAGTTGGAGGCGGATCATCAGGCATGATGGCAGCGCTTACAGCTTCAAAAAACAATCATAATGTTACATTAATAGATCGAAATAATGAACTTGGGAAAAAGCTTCTAGTTACTGGTGGTGGAAGATGTAACATAACAAATAATAGAGATATCGAAGATTTTTTTGATAAAGTCGTAACAAATAAAAAATTCTTATACAGTAGTTTTTATACTTTTACTAATAAAGATTTAATGGATTACTTTGAAGCTAATAACTTAGAATATAAGGTAGAGGAGTTTAATGATCATAAAGTCTATACAAAATCAGATAAATCAATTGAAGTAATAGAAACTCTTAAAAATGATTTAATAAAAAATAAAGTTAAAATATTATATAATAAAAAAGTAGTAGATATTATCGTTAAAGAAAATACTATATATGGCGTTATACTTGAAAATGGCGATAAAATCTTAGGAGATAAAGTCATAATATCAACAGGTGGAAAAAGTTATCCTCATACAGGTTCTGATGGAATGATGTATGATATTTTACAAAAGTACAATCATACAATAAATAAAATATATCCAGCATTATCACCTCTTACTATAAAAGAAGGATGGATTAAAAACTTACAAGGTGTATCTATGCAAAGTGTCGAGATTTCTTGTAAGATAAAAAAGAAAACTATATCAAAAATAGGTGATATGATATTTACTCATTTTGGACTTAGCGGACCTTGTGTACTCATAACATCCTCTTATATAAATAAACATCTAGAAAATGGAGATGTAGAAATAACTATTGATTTTTTACCAAATACTAGCTCTGATGAAATAGTAAGTATTATAAGAGAGAATCCTAATAAGAATATATTAAATAACTTAAAAGGAATACTCCCACAAAATTTTTTAAAAGAAATATTAAATTTATTAAATTTAACTGATAAAAAGGCTAATGAATTAAGTAAGTCAGACCAACAAAACATCATTGAATATATAAAAAATATGAAGCTTACATGTAATGGAACTAAAGGTATTAAAACTTCTCAAGTTACATGTGGTGGAATAAGTGTTAAAGAAATAAATTCATCAACTATGGAATCAAAGTTAATAGATAATCTATTCTTTACAGGGGAAGTAATAGATATAGATGCACAAACAGGTGGATATAATCTTCAAATAGCATTTTCAACGGGGTATCTTGCTGGAATAAGTGTGTAGGTGATTATATGAAAGTATTAGCAATAAGAGGTGCTACAACAGTAGAGTCTAATGATAGAGAACAAATTTTAAATGAAACTGCAATACTAATGAAGGATATTATATATAAAAATAAATTAGAACTTGATGATATAATAAGTATTTGCTTTACGATGACAAAAGATTTAGATAAAGTATATCCTGCAGTAGCAGTAAGAGAAATTTTAAATATCACAGATATACCACTATTAAATTTCGAAGAAAAATATATCGAAGGAAGTTTAGATATGTGTATAAGAGTTTTAGTACATATAAATAGTGAAAAATCTAAATTTGATATTAAACATATTTACTTAAAAAAAGCTAAAGAATTAAGAAACGATATTTTGAGTAACTAATATGATAAAAGCAAACTTTTGAGTAAGAAATAGGAGATAGAAAAAATGAAAAATTTAGTAATAGCAGTAGATGGACCAGCAGGAGCGGGTAAAAGTACAA
>JAVXLU010000120.1:0-7004 GCA_036646635.1 Romboutsia sp. | reverse complement strand
TTGTCATACCAAGAAACAACTTTAACTAATTGCTCTCCGTTTACTTCCATAACTTTTGTTTGAGTAGCATCAAATAATGATCCGAAATCTATTCCGATTATGTCAGAAGATACTAATGGCTCTTCAGTATATCCAAAAGATTCATTTGAAGCAGCTTGCATTGCTTCATTTATTTCTTCTACTGTTACTTTCTTTCCTAATGTACAAACTAATTCAGTTAAAGAACCAGTTACAACTGGAACTCTTTGAGCTCCACCATCTAATTTACCTTTTAATGCAGGTATAACTAATCCTATAGCTTTAGCAGCACCAGTAGTATTCGGTACTATATTACAAGCAGCAGCTCTAGCTCTTCTTAAGTCACCTTTAGCATGAGGTCCATCTAATGTGTTTTGATCATTAGTATATGCATGAATAGTAGTCATAAATCCTTTTTGTAATTCAAATTTATCATTTAATGTTTTAGCCATTGGAGCTAAGCAGTTAGTAGTACAAGAAGCACCTGATATAACTGTTTCACTTCCATCTAATACATCGTTATTTACGTTAAATACTACAGTTTTTACATCTCCTGTTGCAGGTGCAGATATAACAACTTTTTTAGCTCCTGCTTCTATATGAAGACCTGCTTTTTCTTGAGAAGTAAAGAACCCTGTACATTCTAATACTATATCAACATTTAATTCTTTCCATGGTAGGTCTGCTGGGTTTCTTTCAGCAGTAACTTTTATTTCTTGTCCATTAACTACGAAAGCTCCTTCTTTAACTTCTATTTGTCCGTTAAATCTACCTTGAGCAGTATCGTATTTAAATAAGTGTGCTAAAGTTTTAGCATCTGTTAAATCATTTATTGCAACAACTTCAAACTTATCTGTTTGCTCCATTAATTTTCTTAATGCTAATCTTCCTATTCTCCCAAATCCATTTATCGCAACTTTAACCATTTTGCTACCTCCCTAATATAGTAAAAATGTTTTTATATTATTACTAGCAATGCTAGTTACTTAAAAATTTATAATAATTCTAAAATTTCATTTGCGCTTTCTTCATCTGTTATAAGTACTATATTTTTATTTATATTTGTCATAGCTATTAAGGCTTCTGCTTTCCTCTTACCTGCAAATATTGCAATATTCTCTTTAATATTTTGGAAAGTTTCTAAATGAATACCAACTGTATTCAGTTTGTATACTATTTCTCCTTTTTTATTAAAGTAATGACCAAAAGCTTCTCCTATTGCACCTTTTGATACTATTTCCTCAACTTGCTTTTTAGGAAGTTTTCTTCTAGTTGCCATTTCATCAGCTCTACCTATGCCGAAAACTAAAACATTTGTCTTTTCTATGATATCTAACGTTTTTTTAATTTGTGGCTCTTGAGTAATACTTTTCATAGCTTTTTCGCCTAATTCATCTGGTATATGTAATAATTTATAATTAGAGTTTAGTTTCTTACTAATTGTTGCAACAATATTATTTGACTGAATATCAACATCGGTACCCATACTTCCTCTTGCAGGAACTGCGACTACACTATTATATTTTTTATCAGTCCTTATACTATTTGCAAATTCTAACATAGTACTTCCACCTGTTATAGAAACTATATCCCCATCTTTTAATATATCAATGAAATACTCAGCTCCACATCTTGCTATATCTCTTAGTAAACTTTTATTATTATCATAACTTCCAGGTACTAGTAGTACTTTTTTAATACCAAGTTTATCTCTCACTTTGTCTTGAAGTGTAGATAATCCCATGATATCATTCATTATTTCTTTAAGCTCATCTAAAAGTTCTGCACCTTCTTTTGTTATAGTCATACCAGATACAGCTACATCTATAAGGTTTTGTTCTTTTAGAAATTCAGTTTCAGACCTTACTACTCTCTCACTAATACCAGTTATATTCGATAAAGTTCTCCTACCTATTGGTTCACTTATTGAAATCTGTCTTAGTATTGAGTATCGCCTTTCCATAAGCTCAATTACTTGTGGAATTAACTTTTGTTGAATTTTCAGTAAATTTTTCATTTTGTGCTCCTTATCATTAAATATATCGGGACTTTTTTAGTCCCTTGCATTTATTTAAGTCCCACAATGTAACTTTATTTTAAAGGAATTAGAAAGATATTTCAATAGTTTTTACAATTTTTTTATATTTTTTTTATTTCTAGTATTGTTTTCTCTTACTTGATGATAATATACCTAGTTCTTCTCTATATTTACTAACAGTTCTCCTTGCTAGATTCGTGCCCTTTTCTTTTAATAATTTTGATATTTGATCATCACTTAAGGGTCTATTTTTATTTTCCATTTTTATAGTTTCCTCTATTATCTTTTTTACACTAATACTAGATGTTACTCCATTATCTTTAGTTTCTAGTGAACTGCTAAAAAAATATTTGAACTCAAACATACCAAATGGAGTTAGCATATATTTTCCATTTACACCTCTACTAATGGTAGACTCATGGAAATTTAACTTTTGTGCAATATCTTTCATTTTCATAGGTTTTATATACTTAATTCCTTTTTCAAAAAAATCATCTTGTGATTTAACTATTTCTTCTGCAATTTTTAAAATTGTACTTTTTCTATTTTCAATATTTTTAATTAATACTGTGGCAGAATTTAATTTTTCTTGTATAAATTCTTTTGCATTTTTATCTGATTCAGAATTTTTTAATATTTCTTTGTAAAAATTGTTTATTTTTATTTTAGATATATCATTTTTCATAGTATAAACAATAAATTCATTATCTATTTTTTCTACAACTACATCTGGTTGTACATATATACTATTTTCTGTTGATAACGATTTGCCAGGTTTAGGATTTAAACTTTTTATTATACTTATTAAATCCACGCATTTTTGTAATGATAAGTTATATTTTTTACTTATTTCTTTATATTTATTATTAGCTAATAGATTTAAATCTTTTACAACTATTTCTTCTAAAACACTATTATGTACATCTAAATTATTCATTTGTATAATAAGACATTCAGATAAATTTCTAGCTCCTACACCACTTGGATCTAATTGTTGTATTTGATCTAAGCAATATCTAAACTCTTCCTTATTTATACTTAATAATTCAATTATTTCATTTTCATTTACTCTTAAATATCCATCTTCATCTAGACTATTTATAATATATTCACATATTTTCATCTCTCTTTTGCTTAACTTATATAATCTTATTTGAAATTTAAGATGATCATATATATTAGATAAATCTTTTATCATATTTTCTAAATTTACATTATTATCTGGATTATAACTTAATTCATTAGCATTTCTATAAGTTGTTTTTTCAATATTTTTAATATATTCTTCCCAATTTACTTCACTACTTTTCTCTACTTCTAATAACGGATTCTCTTCTGCCTCTTTTATTATTACTTCTTCTACTTCTAACTTACTCATATTTAATATGTTTAAAGATTGTTTAAGAGATGTTGTCATTATTAATTTTTGAGACTGACTTATATCTAGACTTTGATTAAAATTCATCCTATTTCACCCCATACTTTCACTATATAAAATTTAATTATATATACATGAAAAAAACCCTTTATAAAGTTATATTATCATTTTAAATATAGCTTGTCTAAAGGGTTTTATATATAAATTTAGTTTATATTACATTTCGTTTAAGATATCTAAAAGTTCTTGTTCGCTATAGCTATATTTTGAGTTACAGAATTGGCATCCTATTTCTGCTTGCTTATCTTCTTCTATTATTGAAGCTAATTCTTTTTTACCTATAGCTATTAAAACTTTTTGAACTCTTTCTTTTGAACATTCACATTCAAATCCAACTTCATATTTACCTAATATATTAGGATTTAATCCTTCTAATACTATATTTAATATATCCTCTGGAATATTTCCTTCTTGCATCATATTAGTTATAGATGTTAATTTGCCCACATTTTCTTCTAATTTACAAATAGTTTCTTCAGTTGCATCTGGCATTAACTGTACTATAAATCCTCCAGCATATTCTACTTCAGTTTCTTTAGTAAGTACTCCTAATGCTACTACTGATGGTGTTTGTTCTGATAACGCAAAGTAGTGAGTGAAGTCTTCTGCTATTTCTCCGCTTACTAATGGATAGGCACCATTATATGGCTCTCTAAGACCTAAATCTTTAGTAACTTTAACAACACCATTATTTCCTACTGCTGCCGCCACATTTAACTTTCCATTTGCATAATCATCTACTTCTACATATGGATTTTCCACATACCCTTTTACCATACCTTTTGAGTTAGATGTAGCGAGTATTGTGCCTATAGGTCCCCCACCTTTTATTATAACTGTTAATTTATCATTATCATTTTTCATCATCAATCCCATCATAGATGTAGCTGTTAATGTTCTACCAAATGCAGCTGTTGCTACTTTAGTAGTATCATGTAATTTTCTAGCTTCTTCTACCATATTAGTTGTTGTTGCTACAAATGCTCTAATTTGCCCTTGCCCGGCTGTCGCTCTTACTACATAATCTTTCATTGTATTCCTCCAATAATCCAAATCTACTTTTTACATACAAAGAATAATCTTTCATCTTGTCCACTTGGACTTTTAAAAGTAAAGTCCGCGTAAGTTTTTATATATTCAAAACCTGCTTCTTTAAGCAGTTCTACTATCTCTTCTTCTGTATAGGCTCTTTGCTGATGTACTTCTTCGAATCTTTCAAATTTTCCATCTTCATCTTTTATAAAGAATGCTAATTCCATTTCTACTAAATTCTCTTCATCATCAAAATAATTTTGCCACATATAAGCAATATTTTCTCTATTCTCTCCATACATATTATTTCCTAGTATAGTAGATAGTTTGTAGAATGAACTTATATCAAATATGAATAAACCATCTTTTTTTAGTAACTCATAAGATTTTTTAA
Source organism: Romboutsia sp. (assembly GCA_036646635.1). Classification (GTDB taxonomy): domain Bacteria; phylum Bacillota; class Clostridia; order Peptostreptococcales; family Peptostreptococcaceae; genus Faecalimicrobium. The sequence goes on along the minus strand of JAVXLU010000120.1, from coordinate 2,084 downwards.
ATACATGTTCTAAATCATCATCATAAGTTATGTAATTAAATCCATCACAAGCACATAAAATACAGTCTAAATTGGGTATATCAAAATCTAATTCTGCTAAATCTTGTTGAAGTAGTACTAATTCTACTCCTTGTGCTTCTGCTTTTTCTCTAGCTACACTAAGCATTTCTTCTGATATATCAATTGCAGCTATATCATAGTTTTTCTTTGTAAGAGGTATAGTCATATTACCTGTACCACATGCTAATTCTAATATATTTTGTACCTTAGTATTTTCACTCTTTATTATATCTTCTATATATTTAACCCATCCATCATAATCAACCTCATTCATAAGTTCATCATAAATAAATGCAAAATCTTTATACTGTTCCATCGTCCTTATTTGCTTCCTCCATCATCTTTTTCTTTTGTTTTTTTCGTGATGTAAGCATTCCGCCTATTTTACCAGCTTCCTTAGCTGTAAGCCCTGCCCAGCCTTGTTCACTGACCTTGTCCATAAGTCCAAGTTCTGATGCTATCTCATATTTCATTATATCATTATCTGTCAATATTTTTGTTTTTTTGCTCTTGCTTTGACTTTTTTTTCCTGGTTTATTTAATAATTCATTATTCATAAAAAAACACCCCTTCTTATTTTGTATTTTTGTCATATACACAAAATTTATACAAATATTTTAAGGGGTATAGTTTTTAACTTATTGAATTTTTATATTTTAATAATTCTATATATGAATTTACTCCATTGATTAAAACTTCTTGATTAAAATTAAAATTCAAATTATGAAGTCCATTTATCAAACCTTTTTTTTCATCTCTTGAACCTAGCATAAAAAATAGTCCTGGAATTTCTTTTTGGTAGTAAGAAAAATCTTCAGATATCATCATTGGTTCTAAATTCATTACTACTTCTTCACCTAAAGCATCTAAAAATTCTTCATAAAGATGATTATTATTATTTACTGGAGGATAATCATCTTTTATATAAAGATTTATTTTACAATTATATGATTTTTCTATACCTTTACATATTTCCGTCATTCTAACTTTCATATTATTATATACTTTTGGATTAAATGTTCTAAGTGTACCTTCTAATCTTATATTCTCCGCTATTATATTTCTTCTTGTCCCACCTTCTATTTTTCCTACTGTTAATACTGCATTATCTAATGGACTTATATTTCTTGAAACTATACTTTGTAATACATTTACTAGATTTGATGCTATTATAATTCCATCTATTCCATTTTGAGGCATCGCTCCATGACCACTTTTAGATATTATATCTATATCAAAATCTCCTGCTTGTGCCATAAAATATCCTGGTGCAAGACCTATATATCCTTGTTCTATCTCTGGATATATATGCAATCCATATATTTCATCTATTTTATAATTATCTATTATACCTTCCTTTATTAAATCTTTTGCTCCTCCTGGCCCTTCCTCTGCTGGTTGAAAAATGAATACTATATTATCATTTAAAGAATCTAAGTTGTCTTTTATAAATTTAACTAAGCCTAGTAATATACTTGTATGTCCATCATGCCCACACAAATGTTTTACTCCATCATCTGTAACCAATCCATCTATATCAGCTCTAAAACCTATTGTTTTTTTACCTTTTTTACCTTTTAAAATTCCAACTGTTGCTGTTTCTAGATAAGTATCGTATGAAACCTCTATATTATCTAAATAGTCTCTTATATATTTTGCTGTTTTAAATTCTTTTCTTCCTTCCTCTGCCATATTATGTAATTTTTTTCTATGATTATAAATTTTCTCTTCTAAGTATACACTATTTTTTATCATCTTTTTCCTCCCCTATATTTAACATTGTTTATACAGTTATATATTAGATATATTATTGTATACAGTATTATTACTATTTTTTCTACTATTTTATTTAAAAGGTATCCATTTATAAAAAATAGAATATAAATAAAATTAAAGACACTTTTATATAAATCATCTTAGTAAAAATTTAAATAAAGATACTTTATATTTTATTATTTATTAATATATTCTTAAAATTATTAATAAATTTATATGGTAGATAGTTTCTGTTAATCAAAAACTTT
>JAVXLU010000119.1:0-7013 GCA_036646635.1 Romboutsia sp. | reverse complement strand
AGACAATGAGCCTGTTTCTGGAGTATTATATAAGCAATTAGATATAAATAGATAAGAGCTCAATAAAAAATGTTATATAAACCTTAGAAACACCTCTTGTTAGCTATCAATATCAATGATAGTTAACAAGAGGTGTTTGACTGTATATGATTCATGAACATTGGATATAAAGTCCTAGGATAGAAGATGTATGAAGGGCTATTATAATCATATTTGTATGATATAAAATTGTTTTTAGATAGTTGTATAACAAATATTCATATCATACTACATTGAAAATTTATAGGAATAAATGATATTCTTAAATATACATTCATATTTGAAATTTATATAGGAGAAAATTATGATTAAAATAGCAATTTGAGAAGATGAAAAGATACATCAGGAGTTATTAACAGAAAATTTAAAGAAGCTATTTAGGGAATTATCTATTGATTATGAAGTATATATATTTGATTCAGGAGAACAATTATTAGAAAATTATCCTGAGAATATAGATATATTTTTACTTGATATACAAATGGATAAATTGAGTGGTATGGATATAGCCAGAAAGATAAGAACAATTGATAAGAATACTGTAGAAATAGTATTTACAACTTCATTTATAGAATATATTCAAGAAGGGTATGAGGTAAGGGCATATAGGTACTTATTAAAACCTATAGAATTTGAGGATATAAAAAAGCATATTACAGCTTGTATCGAAGAAATTCGTATGAAAAAAGACAAGTATTTGGTTATTAGTAATAAGCATGATAATTATAAAATTAGAATAGACACTATCCTTTATATAGAAGTTCAAAATAAAGATATTACTATACATACAATAGACAATAACTATGAGGTGAAAATGAGCATGAATAAAATAGAAAAAGAGCTTAAAGAGTACAGTTTCTTTAGGTGTCATAAGAGTTTTTTGATCAATATAAATTTTGTGGAAAATGTAAAGCAATATGTAGCTATACTTGAAAATGGGCAAGAAGTTCCAGTAAGTAGATATAAGTTTAAGGAATTTAAGACAGCATTTCTAAAATCATTAAGGAAGGTTTTATAATGAATGAAACATCAATAATTAAACTAATTGATATAACAAACTCAGTGATATATTTAGTAATATTTTTCCTAATGATTTATAAAATTAAACTTAGAAAAAATATTGAAAAAAATACACACTACATTGTAGTAATTATACTTACTATACTTATATTAGTATCACCAAAATTTAAGGATATTGTAATTATAAAATATAATATACTTGAAGGTTTTTTATTAATGCTTTTATATAAGGTTGTATTTGAAATCTCATATAAAAGCTCCTTACTATACGGTTTTTGTTTTTCTTTTTTATATAGCATATTGGGTCGTATAATTTACATGTTTTTAATGAGTTTTGTATTTGATAAAGTAGTTGATTACAGTCCATTGAGATATCATTTAATAATCTCAATAATGCTAAATAGTATTTTATTGTTATTGCTTAAATATTTCAAACAAATTATTAATGCAGATTTAAATGTTAAATATTATATGTATATTGCTTTAACATTAATTATAAACGGAATAAGTATATTATTTTTATTTATATCAGGAGAGTACATAAATGATTTATATAAAATTATGGAGTACTCTAATACTATTCCAAGGATAAGTGTAATTCCTTACATTCAAACTATTCAAAGTATAATACCTGCTACGATGGTATTTTGTAATGTTCTTTTAGTAATTATTATAAATAATTTAATAAAAGGTATGAGATCTAAGTCAGAGTTAGAATCTATAAATAATAAATTAAGTATGCAATATAATTATTACTTGAACATTGAAGAATCACATATGAAGGTTAGAGAATTATATCATGATATAAAGAGTCATTTAACATGCATAAAAAAAATTGAAAATGGAGATGTAGATAACTATATAAAAAGTATAAATGAAGAGTTAAAAGACTTTGAAACGAGATTTAACACAGGAAATAGAATACTTGATATTATTTTGAATGAAAAAAGTATAGATTGTAGGAAGAATGATATTAAATTTTTATGTGATATAAACTTAAGAAAATGTGAATTTATTCAAATGATAGATGTATCATCTATTTTTTCTAATATATTAGATAATTCAATAGAGGCATGTGAAAAGGTGACTCATGATAGATATATAAAACTACGTGGAGTGACAGTAAAATCATATTTTATTATTACATGTGAAAATTCAAAAATTAACAAGTTAAAATTTAAAAAAAGTAACTTGATTACAAGTAAGGGAGATAAGTTTCTTCATGGTATAGGCTTACAGAGTATAAGGTCATCTATAAAGAAATATGATGGAGAATTAGAAGTTATTGATGGAAATGATAATTTTATATTAAACATATATATACCTATACAAAATTAGCAAAAGTGTCCTTAAAATATGACACTTACGTCAGTATGATTACCACTTGCGAAAATATATTGAGCAAAAAAAACAAAGGTGTTATCTTTTAAATATAAAAGATAACACCTTTGTTTTTTAGTATATAAATAAGTTTAGGAGAATGCGTAGGATGAAAAAAATATGAAGATGATAGTTACGTTGTTAAGGGGATATACAGTAAAAAATATAAAGAAATTTTTAATAATGATTTTTGCAATAGCAGTGTCTACTACTATAATTTTTGGAACTACAGTAGCAAGGCTTAGCCAATCAAAATATGTTTCTGACGAAATCTACAAACAAAGTCCAAGTTATCAAATAGAGTTTGGTAATATAAGTAAAGAAGATTTTGAAACAATAATAAATGATGATAACGTAAAAAGTTCAGTGCTTAGAAAATATTACGGAAACTTTAGTTATAATGAGCAATTGTATGTATTGGAGGAATACAGTAAATCTTCTTTTAAAAAATTAAAACATACTGTGAATAATGGAAGGTTTCCAAAACAAAAAGATGAGATTATAATTAGCAATAATTTATTTAAAGAGTTAGACTCACAAAATAAATTAAAGTTAATTGATACACCATCAGGTACAAAAGAATATGAAGTTGAATTAAGTTACTCAAAAGAATATATAGACAATTTGAAGGAACATCAAGTAGTTAATCAAGTTCATAAATTTAAAATAGTTGGAACTTATAATATGACTGACATAATGGAGAAGTCATCGGAAGGAAATGGAATATATATTTATAAAGATTTTGAATACCCTAAAGAACTAGTTACATATAACGGATTCATTAATCTAAAGACTGGATTTAAAAATGTACAAACTGAAATAGATAAATTATCTCTTAAACTTGATTCAGGAGAATTAAATATGCAGAGTAACAAGGCATTAGCTGCTGCCAAAGAAGACAGTCAGTCAGCATTAGGTGGTTTTGATTTATTTGATACAGGTACGATAGTTGCATCTGTTTGTATAATATTTAATGTATTTAACATAATGATGAAAGAACTTGTTAAGGAAATCGGCTTATTAAGGGTTGTTGGTATGAGTAAGAAACAATCTTTATTAATATTTATACTTAAAAATACATTGGTATTATTATTAGGATCATTAATTGGATTTTTCGGTGGATATGTACTTGCAGAAGTTATGATAAAGTATTTTAACTTAACAAGTGGATTTATTAATGTTTCCAATGCACCAATTTATATAAGTAAGGGGGCTATATTTAAGACTCTTAAACTAACTACATCTGTTTTAGTAATATCAACAATATTACCAATTATAATAACCCTAAAATCTTATCCAATAAATATGATGTCAGGTAGATTAAGAAATCCGTTTAATGTTTTTGATGAAGTTTTTAGTAAGCTAAAGATTTATAGAAAATTCAAAATGTTATTTTCAAGAATTATTATAAAGATAGCTAAATTATTAAAAGTAAAAAATATGTCTTTTAAAAATAATATAGTAGTTAATCTAGCGCTAAGTAATTCAAAGAGGAATAGTATATATATCTTAACTACAGCAATTATTGTTGGTATGGCTGGTTTGTATGGAGTACAGCAGTTTATAACATCTGAGCAAGGAGATAGTATAGGTGATCCATTACTTCAAAGATTAGGAGATTACAATATAGATTTAACGTACAAGGGTATTAGTAAATCTGCTAAATCTCTTATTTCACAAAATGACTTAGATAACATATCTTATCTTCCTGGAGTTTCAGATATTTATACATTTAACTCAGCAACGTCATATACAAAAATGAAAACAAAAGACTTATCAAAGTATTACAAAAAGAATTTGTCTATAAAAGAGGATGATAGAGAAGTTGAAATGAAGTTTGATTTTATAGGGTTAAATAAAGATGCATTAGCTGAAAATAGCGGTTTTTTAGAAAGTGGTCAGCTATACAATCAAGATAATGATGTGATAGAGGCTGTAGTGAGTAATTACTTCTTAGATCAAATATACACTCATAGCCAGCAAAGATATAGTGAAGGATTAAAAGTAGGAGATAAGTTGAAATTTAAAGTCTTATCAGATAAAAATGGTGTGAAAAAGTACAATGACATAGAAATTAAAATTGTTGGTTTCTTGAGCACAGAGTGGTTTACAAAAGGAACGTACACTAATTCTCAAACACCAGACATAATTATAGATACAAATGATTATAAAAAGATAACTGGAGATAATAATTTTTCTCAAGTAAAAATAAAAGCAGAAAATCAAGAATTAGAAAATATTAAATCATCTGTTAAAACTATGTTTAAAGATAAAAAGTATATAAAGTACAGTGATAAAGAGTCGATAGACCAAGAGCAAGGAACTTTAGTATGGCAAATTGTAGTTAGAAATATCGTTAATTCAGCTATGCTTAGTATAACTGCATTAATAAATATAGTTTTTAGTATAGTAACAAGTATATCAATGAGGAAAAAAGAATTAGGGGTAATGAGGGCAATAGGTCTATCTATAAAAGACTTGAAAAAAATATTAATATATGAAGGATTAATATATGGAATAGTAAGCTCAATAGTGGGGGTTTTATTTATACTTTATAAAGGAGCAAGTTGGGTACATTTATTAAAAATGACTGCAAAGTTTCAAGGTATACCATATGATGGTCCATTGTTTATATTCCCTGTAATTCCTACAGTATTATTTATATTAATTACAATGACTATATCTTTAATTTCAGTAATATTTACATTTAGATCTATTAATAAATATAGCATAGTTGATCAAATAAGAGAAAATTAGGGTTAATATGATAAGGAGAAAGAGTATATGAAAAATTTGAGAGTAAAAGATATAAGAAAAATATACGGAGATAATGAAAATAAAGTCAATGCTCTTAATGGAATAGATTTAGATATAGAACCACATAAATTCACAGCAATAATAGGTGCCAGTGGTTCTGGTAAGTCTACATTACTTCATTGTATGGCGGGATTAGATAAACCTACATCAGGACATATATATTTAGATAATATAGATATATATACTATGGATGATACAAGACTATCTAAAATAAGAAGGGATGAATTTGGATTTATATTTCAAAGTTTTAACTTAATCCCTGTTATTAAGGTGTATGAAAATATTATAATGCCTGTTTCACTAGGGTGTAAAAAGCCAGATAAAAAATATATTGATACGTTGATAGATAAGCTAGGATTAAGAGAACATATAAATAAGTATCCTAATCAATTATCTGGTGGTCAGCAGCAAAGGGTTGCTATAGCTAGAGCATTAGCAAATAGGCCATCGGTAATATTTGCAGATGAGCCAACAGGAAACTTAGATAGTAAAACAACCAAGGAGGTTATGGATATATTACATATTTGTGTAAAGGAGCTCAAACAAACTTTAGTAATGATTACACACAATGATGATATAGCATGTATGGCAGATAAGGTTGTAACTATAAAAGATGGTATGATTTATTAGTTAAAAAATATTAAATATGGGATGTAGATTAATTTATATAAAATAAATTTTTCTGCATCTTTTTTTATTAAACAATTAATATTCGACAAACTTTCATAAATAAATTAAAATAGTTTATATAAAAATAAAAAAATAAATAGATTTGTTTAAGTTGAATATATTGGTATTACTTATATTAATCTATTTGTTTAAAGTTTAAAAGTCAAGTTTGAGCCAATTAAATGGCCTAAGGAAGCAGACATTGATCCAGAAACATTGTATGAAGATAGTGTTTCATATTCAAACTAGAAATAAGGAGTTGAGATTGTACTGCTCTTTTTTATATATAATTAAAGTGAAAAGATATTATGGGGGAAATATTATGGGTAAAAAAAGAATAAAAAATCTTGGAAAAAAGAGAAGAATAAAAAGAAAAGTTAAGGATATTTTTAGTAAAATATTAATTACATTATGCGTAATAATTAGTATATATGCACTTTTTAATATTACAAAAGATATTAAAAATATAAAAAAAGTAGAAAATATAACTATTAGTGAATCTGAAAGTGATTTTATAAAAGAGATTGAATTGGGAGCTAAAGACAACTATAAAAAATATGGAATACTGCCATCTATAACTGTTGCTCAAGCGATATTAGAATCGGGATGGGGTCAATCTGGATTGTCTAAAAGTAGTAAAAATTTATTTGGAATAAAAGCAGATGAAAGTTGGGATGGTAAAATAATAGAAGTAAGTACAGTAGAAAATTATAATGATAAAATAAAAGCTAAATTTAGAGAGTATGATAATTATAATGAATCTATATATGATCATGGAAAGTTTCTTTCAGAAAATAAAAGATATGAAGAAAGTGGATTATTTAAGAGTAAAGATTATAAAAAGCAAGCACAAGCTTTAGAAGATGCTGGGTATAGTACTAAAAAAGATGAAAAAGGAAATGCTATTTATGCAGAAATGCTTGTAAATATAATAAGAAAATATAATCTACATAAATTAGATTATAGATTGTAATGTATTAAATATAATAATTTTATAAAAAAGTAAAAAAAGTATTGACGATATAAATTCTAAATGGTATAGTTATACTTGTCCTTAAGACGAGGGCAAACAACAAGAAATAAAACAC
>JAVXLU010000118.1:0-7091 GCA_036646635.1 Romboutsia sp. | reverse complement strand
CTTATGTTTTCTCTAGAATCTACTATTGCTATGTTTTTATTATTAAGTCTTTTCTTAACATAGTCCATATCAACTTTAATACTTTCATTTAAAGAAATTTCAAAACTACTTTTTTCTATATCAGTAGATACATTTGTTATTTCTCCATCTAAATTTTCAAATGCTTTTATTCCACCATCTAATATATAAACTTTCTGATGACCTAAGTATTTTAATATCCACCAAAGCCTTGATGGTCCTGCTAAATCACCTTCATCATAAGCAACAACTATGGATTCATTATTGATTCCTATATTTTCAAAAGTTTCTTTAAGCTTATCTACACTTGGAAGTGGATGTCTTCCTCCATGTTCTTTTACTTCACTTGATAGCTGTGTTTCTATATCTATTCTTACAGCTCCTTTTATGTGAGCCTTTTCATAATTTTTTCTTCCATAATCTTTATCCATCAAATTGAATCTACAATCTACTATACATAGGTTTTCATTATCTATATTATCTTTTAACCATGATGCATTAATTATATTTTTCATATTTGTCTCCCACTATATGTACATGATGAAATAACCTTAATTACCACAATAACTAAAATTATTTCATTAACTATTAATAAATTTATTTTAAACTAATATACTTTCTTTTCTAAGTTTTTCTATATTTGCAACTGCATTTATTGCTATTTTAGTTTCGCTAAATGGTATTTTTTCACCGTTTATTAATTGATATTCTTCATGTCCTTTACCTGCAAATACTATCATATCACCCTTTTGTGCTATTTCTATTGCTTTTTCTATTGCAATTTTTCTATCAGGTTCAACTATATATTCACAATTTGTATTTTTAAATGAATCTGAAATATCTTTTATTACGTTCATAGGATTTTCAAAATCTGGATTATCACTTGTTAATATACATAAATCACATTCTCTAGCTGCTACATCTCCAAGTTCTTTTCTTCTTAGTTCAGTTCTTCCACCTACTGATCCAAATAAGCATATCAATCTATTATGGTCATACTTTTTAAGTGTTTGTAATATATTTTCTAAACTTACTCCATTATGAGCATAATCAATTATTATAGTTGCATCTTCAAGTATCGGTAATACTTCTACCCTTCCTTTTACTTTTGTACTTTTAAGAGCATTTAACATTACTCCTTGTTCAACATTTAAATATCTACAAACCGATATAACAGCCAATGCATTGTATATACTAAATGTTCCTGGTGAGCAGATATAAGCATCAAAACTATCATTTTGTGTCTCACATTCAAAACTAACCCCTAAAGAATCTAATTCTCTTGAGTAATCTATATTTTTAGCCATTAAATCTGCATCTTTTTTTATAGCAAAAGTTTCTATATCACATGTAGCTTTTGCTATTATATCTCTTGCATAATCATCATCTATATTTATTATTCCATGCTTCGCTAATGTAAATAATTTTGATTTACATTCTAAATAATGCTCAAAAGTTGGATGTTCCTTTGGTCCAATATGATCTGGTGATAAGTTAGAGAATATTGCTATATCAAAATCAACATCTTTAACCCTTTCCATCATTATTCCACCTGATGAAACTTCCATAGATACACATTTCACTCCGTTATTAAGCATATTTCTAAATATTCTGTGTAATTCATAACTTTCTGGTGTTGTATTTGCTGTTTTCTCACTTATTCCATTGTAAAATGTTCCATTAGTTCCTATAACTCCAGTATTTACCCCTGACTGATTTAATACTCCACTTATATAATTTGTTATAGTTGTTTTTCCTTTAGTTCCAGTTACACCTATAACATTTAACTCTTTAGATGGATTTTCAAAATAATTAGCTGACATTTTCGATAGAGCAACTCTACTATCTTTTACAATTAGTTTTATAGCATCATCATTAAGGTCTATATCATATTGAAGTATAAATACCCTACATCCTCTGTTATAAGCATCTTGAGCATATTTGTGTCCATCTACAGTTTCACCTTTTATTGCTATAAATATATATCCATCTTCACATTTTGAAGAATTATATGCTAAATCTTTTATTTCTATTTCTTTTATTTCATCCCAAGGCTTAGTTAAAGTAAATTCTACTTTATTCATCACATTTAATAATTTCATATCATAACTCCTCCTTTTAACTATTCTTAATTATGTAGTATAGCATATTATTTCGGTATTTTGCCCTATAAATAATTATTAAAAAAATAGAGTAGCCAATACCACTCTATTTTATATATTATTATTAACTAAATGAAATAATTAAATAACTTAAAATTCATTTTATGAAATTTGTTCATTATATTTATTAACTTTACCACACTCTGATATAGTCTTTCTTGCTAATATTTCTAATGAATCTATATAAAAATCATTATTTAAACTATTATCATTTTTAAGTATCGATAATTCCGTACATCCAAGTATAGCTCCATCACAGTTATTTTCTTTTAGATAGTCTATAACTAAATCAAACTTTGCCATATTAGCAGGTTTTCCACTTTTAATATCTTTATAAATTATATCCATTATATATTGTTGTTTAGTATCATCTAATACTAAATAATCTATATTATATTTTTCACACATATTTTGATATAATTTCGTTTGTATATTACCAGTTGTTGCTAATATACCTAACTTTTTATATTCTTTTTCATATGCATGTTTAACTGTTTCTTCTATTATATTTAAAGTTGGTATACTAACACTATTTGATATTTCATTAAAGAAATAATGTGCTGTATTACATGTTATTACTAAAAAACCGCATCCAAAATTCTCTAATTTTTTAGCATCTTTTATAAGTACATCTACTGGAGATTTCTCAGAGTTTCCAATTATAAAATCAGTTCTATCTGGTGTTGTTGCACGATTAGTTATAACCATATCTATATGGTCTTGATCACAGTTTGCATCTGTTAATCTAACTATCATATCATAGAAATAAACTGTGGCCATAGGCCCTAGTCCACCCATTACTCCGACTGTCTTATTAGTATCCATATCTATATCACCAATCTATTTACAGTATTTTTTAAACTTTTTCATTTGATTTATATTATATAATAATATATACAATCTTCTTTTAATATTTCCTTTTAGATCGTTTTCATATCCAAATGAAGTTGCACTTTTACCTTGACTTACTAATGATTTCGCTTTGTCTACCAATTTTTGATTTTTTACATATTTGTAAACTACATTATTTGGTATAACATGCCAGAAGAATTCATCCTTTTGAATTTTTAAATCTAATTTTTTATTATATACCCTATCATCTACTATGTACTTAGCTATATTATGTCCACAGCTTGTAACATAGTAATTACTTCTACCTTGTCTTAAGTTTATTTCAAATACTTTATAAGTATTATCTCTTGTATCAAATTTGATATCAAAGTTTGAATAACCTGTATAGTTTATATCTTCTAAGAATGTTTTAAATTTTTCCATTAACACTTCATCATATTCAGTTATTATAGCTGCATGATTCCCTATACCTTTAGGTGTGTGTTCCTCTAATAATACATGACCTAGGCACATCATTTTAACTTTACCATATTGATCTGAGTAACAAGTTAAAACCCTCATGTTTGAGTCATCACCAGGTATAAAGTCTTGTATAATTAAATTTTTATCATACTGTCCTAAATATATAGCACTTGTTATTTCTATAAATTCTTTTTCATTATTTGCAACGTATGCTTTTTTCATACCTTCAAATGGGAACTGCCAATACAATACACTGTCAGAAGGTTTTATTATTACTGGATAATTAAATCCAAATTCTTCTATTTTATCCCCTTTTGAATATATAAAAGTTTTTGGATAGTCTAATCCTTTTTCTTCACACATTTGATAGAATAATTCTTTTTCGATTAATTTATTCTTTAATTCACTATCTATATATGGAACTATATATTTCTCTTTTAATACATCTCTATTGTCTATTATTAATTCTGCATATTCATCAGTACACCCCATTAATATTAACTTTTTATTAGGTGCCTCTAATTCATCTGCCGTCTTTAATAGTACTTCTATAAATTCTTTTTCTTGTGCTATCCTTGGATCGATTCTAAAATCTATTATATTACTATCCTTAGTAGCCCCTAATGCATATCTTCCAAATGCTATCGATTTTACTCCAAATGCTTCATGATATGCTCTCGCTACACTATAACAGTTTATATCCCCACCGACTAACACAGGTTGTATTACTATATTATCCACATTTTCCACCTCATTTAAAATCATCATTTATGATTAAATTTACTGATTAATTATACTCCATTTCACCTACAATGTCAAAAGCCTAGCATTACTGCTAGGCACTTAATATAATCAATTTATTTGTATATTGTCTCAAATTAATAACACTTCAATTTCTAAATTTCTTTAATTAAACCTTTTTTATATGCCATTAAAAGTAATTTTAAGTCTTTTACTTCATCTTCTAATTTTTTTCCTGCATCAGTATCCCTTACTGTTTGTCTATTTATCTTATGTTCTACAACTATTGTTGTTGATATTATGTCAGTTTCATTTACTATTGCTTCATCTGCTGATGTAAATGGTTCATGGGATACTAACTGTAATGTTTGAGAGTTATATATTAAAGTGTATCCTGCTATTCCTGTTTTATTTTGATAAGTCCTTGAAAACCCTCCATCTATAACAAGAATTTTTCCATTAGCTTTTATAGGACTTTCTCCATTTTTACTTTCAACAGGAACATGTCCGTTTATTATATGTGCTTCTTCATAGTCTAATCTAAATTCTTTAAATATTTTTTCACACATATTTTCATCTTCTCTTAATTTAAAATACGGATTTTTATTTTCTTTGTGTGTCTCTTTTTCATTAATAAAGTATCTTTCGAAACTTGTCATATCATCTTTTCCAAATAATGATGAACATTTCCCTGTCCATAGATACCACATAATATCCATTCCATATTGTTTTTGTGAAGTTTTTTCTTTAAAGAAGTATCCTTCTCTCGCTAAAGCTTCCATTCTATCCATTAATTCCATACCCTTATATTCTTTACCTTGTAATGTCATAGACATAAAACTCTCATCTTTATTTAAAGGTATACATCCATGAAATAATAAATTAGAATTAGCTTTTAAATATATACTTCCTTTTGAGAACAAGAAAGAAACATGCTTTTGAAGTTTTTCGCTATTTTTAAATGATGATACTAATTTTTCTATAACTATATTTTCTTTTTCAGTAAGTTTATAAGGGTCATTTTTATCTATTGTTGGTAAATATGAATCTTTTAATTTGTATACTTTACCTTTTAAAGATATAGTTTTATCATCATAATTTATATTATTAAGTAGTAATCTATGTTCCATATCAAATTCAGGTCTTTCTTTTATAGTATGCCCTTCTAGTTTAAATTGAATTATACTTATAGCTTTGTGCATTTTGGCTATTAAAGATTTTTCTGTGCTAGAAACATCTTCTCCACTTACTTTTGGTATAAAATTAGTACATAAATCATCTTTATAAACATCCATTGCAAATGTAGCAAGAGGTAATAGGTTTATTCCATAAATATCTTCTACTATATCTAAATTAGCATATCTTGCCGATATTCTAAGTGCATTTGCTATGCAAGTCTTTTGTCCCGATGCTGCTCCCATCCATAATATATCATGATTTCCCCATTGAATATCTACTGAATGATAATCCATTAATGTGTCTATTACTATATCTGGTCTTGGACCTCTATCATAAATATCACCTAATATATGTAATCTATCTACTACTAATTTTTGTATTACTTTTGATATTGCTATTATAAACTCTTTAGCCCTATCTATTTCTATAATTGTTTCTACTATACTTTTATAATATTCTTGCTTATGCTTACTATCCATATTTTCATGTAGTAATTCTTCTATTATGTATTTAAAATCATTAGGTAGAAGTTTTCTAACTTTTGATCTAGTATATTTGCTAGATGCATATCTACATAATTCTATAAGTCTATATATATTTATTCTATAAAAATCTTCTATATTTTCTTCTTTTTTTATTATTAATTCTAGCTTTTGTTCGGGATAGTATACAAGAGTAGCCAATGCTTTTTTTTCACTTTCTCTCATAGTATTAGAAAATAATTCTTCTATTTTTCTTTTTATAACTCCTGAACCATTTTTAAGAACATGTACAAAAGGCTCGTATTCTCCATGTATATCTGTTAAAAAATGTTCCGTTCCTTTTGGTAAGTTTAATATTGCTTCTAAATTTATAATTTCAGTACTAGCCTTTGATATGCTTGGATACTGTTTTGATAGCATCTTTAAGTATTTTATTTCATTTTCTGAATTGTTCATTTATATCCCTCCAAACCACTTTCATATATCTTTTTTATTATATCATATTTAGTATTAGCATACATTAATCATAAATATAATATTATTTGATATATATCTATAATGTACTCACTTCCTTGAATCTCAATATCCTTTTCATTTGTAATTATAGAATTTCCATATTCTAATTTTAGTATTTTTATTCATGTAAAACATTCCAACCACTAAATATTATACCCTCTATTTTAAATTCCATAAAATATTTTATAATTCCTTAGTATATAAAAAAAGATGGACTTAAAAAGTCCATCTTTTATATAAAACCATATTAATTAGAATTGTTCAGCTAATCTCTTATAGTTATTATATCTTTCTTTTGAATTCTCCTCAGCCATATCAAATAATTCTTCTGCTACTTCTGGGAATTGCTTAGCTATTGCAGAGTATCTTACTTGTTTCATTAAGAACTCTTTGAAGCTTTCTGTTGGTTCTTTAGAATCTAATGTAAATGGATTCTTACCTTGTGGTTTTAAAGTTGGGTTATATCTGTATAAATGCCAGTATCCAGCTTTAACAGCTTGCTCTATATTTGCTTGTGATCTTCCCATACCTTCTTTTAATCCATGAGATATACATGGAGAATAAGCTATTATTAATGATGGTCCATCATAAGCCTCAGCTTCTAATATAGCCTTCATTAATTGATTCTTATCTGCACCCATACCAACTTGTGCTACATATACGTTTCCGTAACTCATAG
>JAVXLU010000117.1:3712-7187 GCA_036646635.1 Romboutsia sp. | reverse complement strand
TATATGGGTCAGTTAAGGGCAATAAAAACTTATCTGGGGGTAGTATAATATGAGTTTAGTAGGAAAAAGTATACCAAAGACAGATGGCATGGCAATAGCAACAGGTAAACCAGTATACACTGATGATTTAGCAGCTAAGGAGGCTTTAGTAGTAAAAATACTTAGAAGTCCATATGCTAATGCAAGAATAAAAAATATAGATACAAAAAGAGCATTTTTAGTTCCAGGAGTAGAATGTGTTTTAACTTATAAAGATGTTCCAAATACTAGATTTACATTAGCGGGACAATCGTATCCTGAACCATCTCCATATGATAGATTAATACTAGAAGATAGAGTCAGATATGTGGGAGATGAAGTAGCTATAGTTGCAGCAATAGATGAAAAAACTGCAATTAAAGCACTTAAAATGATAAAAGTAGAATATGAAATATTAGATGCGGTTATAGATTTTGAGACTGCTATAGATAATAAAACAGTAGTGCATGAAGAAAATCTTCATTGCAACTTTAATATAGGTATGCAAAGAGAAAGAAATATAGTTTCAACTCATAATTATGAAAAAGGTAATATAGAAGAAGTTATAAAGAATTGTGATGTTGTCGTTGAAGAAACTTACTATACACAAGCACAAGCACAAGCAATGATGGAAACATATAGAGCATATAATTATTTAGATCATAATGGAAGACTTGTAGTGGTTAGTTCAACTCAAATACCATTCCATGTAAGACGTCATTTATCTAGAGCTTTAAATATAGCGTCTAGTAAAATAAGGGTTATAAAACCAAGAATAGGTGGAGGTTTTGGTGGTAAACAAACTGCATGTGTAGAAATATTTAGTGCTCTTGTCACTTTAAAAACTGGAAAACCTGCTAAAATTATATATGATAGACATGAAACTTTTAATTGTTCAAATAGTAGACATGCTATGAAATTAAATGTAAAAATAGGTTCGACTAAAGACGGTATAATAAAAGTTATAGATATAGATGCTTTATCAGATACTGGTGCATATGGAGAACATGCATCAACAACCTTTGGGCTAGTAGGAGAAAAAACAATGCCCATGTATAATAAATTAAAAGCATCAAGATTTAAAGGTAGTGTAGTATATACTAATAAAATGCCAGCAGGGGCATTTAGAGGATATGGAGCTACACAAGGGTGTTTTGCAGTTGAATCGACAATAAATATATTAGCTAATAAATTAAATATAGATCCAACGGAATTAAGACTCAAAAATATAGTAAAAGAAGGAGAAACTTCATTTGCTTATAATAAAGAAATAAATTCGGTTGATTTAGAAACATGTATAAAAAAAGGTAAAGAAATGATAAAGTGGGATGAAAAATATCCATATAAAGATTTAGGAAATGGAAAAGTAAGAAGTGTTGGTATGGCACTTACTATGCAAGGTTCAGGTATTGCTGGAATAGATACATCATCAGTTGAAGTAAAATTAAATGATGATGGGAATTATACATTATATGTAGGATCTACTGATATGGGTACAGGAAGTGATACAATACTTGCCCAAATGGCATGTGATATACTTGAAGTTGGTATGGATAAAATGATAGTGGTATCAGCTGATACAGATATAGTTCCATATGATCCAGGTTCATATGCTTCATCTACAACTTATGTAACTGGTATGGCTGTAATTAAGGCATGTCAAGAATTAAGAGAAAAAATAATGACAATAGGTGCAAATAGACTTAAAGTAGAAAAAGAGTTTGTTGAATTTGATGGAAATAAGGTTTACTGTGAAGATAAGAATATATCTGTATTTGATATAGCAGTAGATTTTACAGTAGGACCTAATAAAAATCAATTAATTGGATTTGCATCTCATGGTAGTCCAGTTTCACCACCACCATTTATAGCTGGATTTGTTGAAACTGAAATAGATAAAGAAACGGGAAAAGTAACACTGATAGATTATGTAGCAGTAGTTGACTGTGGTACTGTTATAAATAAAAATTTAGCAAGGATACAAACTGAAGGTGGTATAGTTCAAGGTATAGGAATGGCTCTATTTGAAGAAGTTAGATATACTGATAAAGGACAAATGGATAGCAATACATTTATGCAATATAAAATACCTGCTAGATGTGATGTTGGTAAAATAAGAGTTGATTTTGTTGAAACAAATGAACCAACAGGTCCATTTGGAGCAAAATCTATAGGTGAGGTTGTTGTTAATAGTCCACTTCCTGCAATACAAGATGCTGTATATAATGGAGTCGGAGTTAGAATAAATACTCTACCTATAACACCAGAAAAGATATTTATAAAAATGAATAGCTAGATTAATAATAAAAAAATGCCACCAATTAAATGAGTTGATGGCATTTTTTTAGAAGTTATTCAGTATTAGTACTAGCTATTTCTGGAGTAGTATCGCCATTATTTGATTCTTCATTATAATCAACCTTATGACTTGCAATAGCTTTAGATTTCCAAGAACCTTTTTTATAGTAAGCTACAGTTATTATAAATCCGATAATCCATCCAACAGGTATACTCATCCAAATACCATTTACACCAAACATATTAGAGAATAAATAAGCTGCAGGTATTCTAGCTAGCCATAGTGAAACTATAGAACTTAGCATAGCAAATATAGAATCTCCAGCACCTTTTATAGCACTTGAAAGTATAAAAGATATACATATAAAAATAAAAAATGGACCAGTTGTAACTAGATAAGCAGATCCTATTGATATAACATCTGGATCAGAATTAAATAAAGATATTAAATCTTCTTTAAAGATTATAAATATACAAACAACAATAATTGATAAGGTTATAGACATTTTCAAAGATGATTTAACCCCTTTTTTTACTCTTTCCATTTCACCAGCACCCATATTTTGAGCAACAAATGTAGAAATAGCTGCGCCTAAATTCATAATAGGTAAAGAAATAAATGTTTCTATCCTAGAACTAGCACCAAATGCAGCCATAGCAGAAGTACCATAACCATTAACTAAGGATTGTAAAGTCATATTGCCAAATGAGAATAGCATTTGTTGAATACCACTAGGGATTCCTAATTTTAAACCAGTTTTAAATATATCATGATTATAAATAATACCTCTAACTTTAACTTTTAATACTTTATGTTTTTTATTAAGATAAATTACGCTTACTATAAAAGAGACACCTTGAGCTATTATAGTTGCAAGGGCAACACCTTCAATACCCATATCAAATTTAATAATAAATAACATATCTAGTATAATATTTAAAACAGTAGCGATTATTAAAAAGTAAAGTGGAGTAGTAGAGTCTCCAAGACCTCTTAATATAGCACTTACAGAATTATATCCAGCCGAGAATAAAGTACCTAAAAATATTATTGTTAAGTATGATTTAGATTGTTGATATACTGCATCTGGTGTATTCATAAATTTTAATAAAAATCCAGAACATGTAACACCTATTAACGTTATTATAATAGATGATA
>JAVXLU010000117.1:0-3702 GCA_036646635.1 Romboutsia sp. | reverse complement strand
TAACCTTAACAATATCCTTAGAACCATAGTATTGAGATATTAATATAGAAAATCCAAGACTTATACCTAAAAGTAATGATGTAAGTAAAAACATGATAGGGTTAGCACCAGATACTGCGGCCATAGCATCTTTTCCAATAAATTGACCTACAATTATACTATCAGCTGTATTATATAATTGTTGAAATAAGCTACCAATTAACATTGGCATAGTAAATAGAAATATAGATTTCCCTTCATGACCAGTAGTCAAATCTTTCATTTAAAATCCTCCAAAGTTATTATTTTAATAGAAATGCATACTAAAAGTATACTATATTTGTTGAAAAATCGTTGAATATTTTTAATATGGATTTCCATTAAAATATGAGAATTTAAAATAAAAAAAGTGTAATAATAAAATAGAAATAAAATTAAAAAGGATGTGTAATAATGAGTCATAGAAAAAAACAAAGTACAAAAAAAATGGAAGATTATCAAAATACTAAAGTAGAATTTGCAAAAGAGTTAGGTATTAGCGGTGCAAATAATACAGAAGTTAATGCAAAATTAGCTTCACAAGGAGAATCAAAATATAGTAATAAAACCATGGTTAATAAACATAATTATAATAATGACCAAAAAACTGCAAGAGAAGACTAGATTTTTAGATGTTAAAAAGTACCTTATAAATTTTATATTATAAGGTACTTTTTAAATATTAAGAATTTGTTTATTTACAATTGTTGCAAATACCTTTAATAGTTATATTTGAATATGTTACTTTAACCCCTAATTCATTGGATAAAGTTTCGTTTAGAGTATTTAAAACATCTGAATTCAAATCGTAAATTTCACCACATTTTTCGCATATAAGATGGTAATGATCATTAAGATTTCCATCAAATTTATCAGGATATCCAGGTATGCTAACTTTTTTTATAAATTGATGTTCAACTAATTGAGCTAAATTTCTATAAACAGTTCCTAAACTTAAATTAGGATTATCTTTTTTTAGATACGTGTAAATAAAGTCCGCACTAGGGTGTACATGGTTTTCTATTACAGTATTTAAAATTAATTCTCTTTGTTTTGAAAATTTCATAATATCACCTACACCTATTTTTATATATTTTAAATATACCACAGAACTTAATTTCTTAAACATTATTTTTAAAATATAGAAATGCAATTTTATTATTTTAATTTTGTTCTTTTAACTCTTTTTATATATCGTTTCTTTATATATTTAGATTTCTTAGGTTTATTAGTACTGCATCTATCAAAAACATCTTCTATTATTTCCTCTGAGGATGATTTATTTTCAAATTTGGTCTTACAGGCAATACGCATTTCAGAAGCAAGTGCTAATTCCTCTCCTAATGCAACTAGAAATGAACCTAATATGCCTAAATCTTCATCATTTTCAATTTCTTGAGAAATGATAGTTGCAAATATAGTTACCAATATTAAATATTGATTAGACATATTATTGCAATATTGCTGTAAATCACAATTCCTATTTTTAAGTTTAGGCATAAAACCTCCAATTGTTATGTAATAATATTTTATATTATGAATTTGAATTCAAATATGTTACTATAAATAAAAATAAATTTGAATTTAAATGTATTATAGTATATACTATTTTAGTAAAATGAATAAGACAGTTCGCAAGCCTCCTGTCTATAAATAAAACTATGGTGAAAAAACATATACAATATAATGATTATTGTACAAAAAACCGTATAACTACACTACGGTTTTATTTTTTTGCTAGTAAATTAGGCTAAAAAATAATTTAGTAGGAGATTTAATATGAGAAGAAATACTAAAAAAATAACAACTTTAGGAGTAGTAGCTGCACTATATGCAGTAATTACTTTATCATTAAGCGGAATAGGTTATGGGCCTATACAATTTAGAATAGCAGAAGTTATGGTTTTATTGCCTATATTAGGGAAAGAATATATATTGGCATTAACAGTAGGATGCTTTTTAGCCAATGTAATAGGTCCATATGGTATACCTGATATAATATTTGGAACAATAGCAACATTTATGAGTACCTATTTAGTTTACCTAACAGGAAATATTATGAGAGATAAAAAAGGATATTTAATAATAGCATCATTGTGGCCAACTATAGTAAATGCTATAATAATAGGTACAATGTTAAATAAATTTATGGGATTCCCATTAATTCTTTCTATGTTAGAAGTAGGATTTGGACAGTTTATGGTAATAACTATAATAGGAGTTCCTTTATTTAACATTTTAGAAAAGAAATATGGTAAACTGTTAAAGGATTTATTTTAACAAAAGAAAATAATAGTTAATTGGTAAGGAGAAATTATGAAAATAGCAGAAAGCGCTAAAATAATAGGAATAGGTCAAGAAGGTATTAATACAATAGACTCAATATCTAATAAATTAAACAAAAATCTTGATTTAGAAAAAATAAATATAAATCAAGATGTAGACAAAGAATATGTAAGAACTTTATTAGATGGAGTAGAGATACTATTTTTAACTTACTCAATTGAAAATAAAAAAGCATGTGAAATAGTAAAGGCTATTGGATATATGGCAGGTGAAAGAAGAGTACTATCTATTGGATTAAACTCATCAACTAAGATAAATACAGATGAATTTAATATAAATAGAGAGTTTAATATATCAGATGAAAATAGAGATGAACTATTAAGTTTAATAAATATGATGCTTAATTCTATGCTAGATACTTGTATGATAAATATAGATTTAACAGATATTAAAGAAGTTTTAGCATCCGATAAGGGAATAAAATATTCATATAACGAGTTTTCAAATAATAGTTCGAATGAAGAAATAGTGAAATTTTTATTTGATAATATAAAACAAAGTGGAGAAGAATTAATATGTAAAAAAGGAATAATACTTTTAGAGATGGGTTCTAATGATTTTAAATCAGAAGATATGATAGGTTTAAATGATTTATTAACTTTGATACAAGAAGCTAATGATGAGACGTATGAATCAATATTCTCAATGTATTTAAAAGAGGAATTACAAGGAAAAGTAAAAGTTGGATTAATATTTAACTAAATTATATATAATGTAAAAAATTAGGGATACACTAAAATAAAAAGTGTATCTTTTTTATATGCGTAGATTATTGTAGATATGCTTACAATTATAGGTATATCTATTTTAAAATTTGTAATATGTAGAATATTAAATAGAAAATATTAAAAATAGCCACAAAATATTTTTTTTTAGGAGGGCAAATGTTATAATCTATTAATAGAGGTGAGTATGTGATTCTAGGGCAAATGGTAAATATAAATAAAGGTGATATTGTAAGTGTAGTAGGTTCAGGAGGTAAAACATCATTTATTAACTACTATGCAAACTATTATAAAAATAAATTTAAAGTTCTTTTAACTACAACAACTAAAATATACATACCCAAATTTGGAACTTACGAGTATATGTATATAACTAGTAATTCTAAAGAATATAGAGTACCAACAAAAAATGGGATTACAGTATGCGGAAAAACCATAAGCAAGCAAAATAAGATAATAGGATTGGATTTTAAAGAACTTGATGTAATAATTCCTAAATTTGATATAACTTTTATAGAGAGTGATGGGTCTAAGAAAAAAAAAATAAAAGGATGGAATAATACAGTAACAAGTAGTTTATAAAATCTTATAAAAAGATTATAAAAATATAAAC
>JAVXLU010000116.1:0-7438 GCA_036646635.1 Romboutsia sp. | reverse complement strand
AAAAATGTATAAATATGTAATATGAATTTCATAAATATTAAAAAATTACATGATATAATAGATTTATTGTAAAAAAACATATAAATACAGGCTTGAGCAACTGATCTATTTTTTTAGTCTTTTAACTTATATATGGACGATATGAAATTTTGATGACATGAGAAAAGTAAATTTAGGCGTAAAGCGGGGGGGATAGTTCATGATTAAGCTATTAAATACATTATATGGACAAGTAAGATTTTGTAATAATAATTTAATGTTAGAATTAAAATATAATCATAAAGACTTGGAAAATATAAATATAAAAAATATATTATATAATAAGTATGATGTATTACTTGAAAATATAAAAACTAATGGCAATTTTAAAGGTATTTTTAAAATTGTAAATAAAGATAAAGAAAAAGTAATATTAAATGGTGAAATGATATTAGAGAAATTTAAAGGTGAAGAATGTGTATTTCTAATAGCTACAAGAAAAGATAAAATAGATGATGTAAAAAATTATTATAATAAAATAGAAACAGAAAAAATAGAATATAATATTTACAATAAGATAGAAGTAGAAGTAAACAATATATTAAATAGCTTAGTAAAAGATATACATAAGTATGTAAATTCAGACTCGATTAGTTTATATTTATATGATAAAGAAACAAACACATTAAACTTAACTAGTTTACATGGGGAGTCTAAAACCTTATCTCAAGCAATAAAAAATTTAACAATAAGTAGAAAAGATGTTAAAAATATTATAGAAAATAAAATAATTAGAAATATATTTGATATAGAAGATGTAAATAATAAGAGAATAGAGTTATACAAAACTGAAAATAAAAAAATAACATTTGCTGAATCATATAACTTAATATCTAATAATGTGTTTATAGGAGTGCTTAACATAATATATACTGATAAAAATTATCCACAATATAATATAGAAAATTTTACTGAAAATATATGTTATAGATTATCATTAATTATAAAAAGCGGAATACTAACTAAAGGAGCTAAATTTGAGTTTGAAAAAAGAATTGCAATTGAAAAGGAGATAGAACAACTTTTAGATGTATCAGTTGATATGTATGCAACAATAAATAATCAAGGTTACTTTACAGCCATAAGTAAGCAATGGAGCGATATACTAGGATGGACTAACGAGGAACTAAAATCAGATAAAGTAACTAAAATTATTCATCCACAATATAAAGATGAAATAATAAAAATGGCTAATAGAAAAGATACTAATGTAAATATATTTATAAATAGAATATTATCTAAAAATGGTGAATATTTATGGTTTAAATGGAACTATAGATATATAAATGAAAAAAAACATTTTTTAGTAGTAACACGAAATATAACCAAAGAAAAAGAAGAAGAAGAGAGCAGAATAGTATTAGAAAAAGCCATAGAATTAGAAAGTATAAAAAATGAGTTTTTTGCAAATATATCTCATGAATTTAAAACACCTATAAATATAATATTTGGAACGATACAGTTACTAGAAAAAATTGTAAATAAAGATAATATAATATCTAGTGATGATTATGATTTAAGTCAATATATAAAATATATAAAGCAAAATTCTTATAGATTATTGAAATTAGTAAATAATCTAATAGATATGACTAGAATAGATACTGGATTTTATCAACTTAATTTAGGCAACTATAATATTATTAATATAGTAGAAGAGATAACTTTATCAGTAGCACAATATATCGAAGGAAAAGGAATAAATCTAATATTTGATACTAATTCAGAGGAGACAATTATAGCATGTGACCCAGATAAAATAGAAAGAATAGTATTAAATATTTTATCAAATGCTATAAAGTATACAGATGAAGATGGAGAAATATACACTAATATAAAAGTTCAAAAAGATAAAGTAGTAATATCTATAAAAGATAACGGAGTAGGTATTTCAAAAGAAAAGTTACCTTTTATATTTGATAAATTTAGACAGATAGATAACATATTAACTAGAAGATGTGAAGGTAGTGGAATTGGATTATCATTAGTAAAATCGATAGTAGAAATGCATGGTGGAGTTATTTATGTAAAGAGTGCCCCTGGTTATGGTTCTGAATTTATTTTTGAACTGCCAATAAGATTAATTAAGGAAGAAAATAATATAACAAAAAATAATCCAACTCAACCTAAAATTGAAAAATGTAATATAGAATTTTCAGACATATATTCTTTATAAAATAATGTATAAACATCTTATATATTTAGTACCATCTTATAATAGGCAGAATATTATAGTTATAAATAATAAACATATTATTTAATTATAACTTAAAGAAAGGATGTAAAATGGACAATTACTCAAAATCAATACCTAGAGAAAACTTGATAATGTTAATGATGGCATCAGCTATAATAGTTTTAAATATAGTTGGATTTATAATTGCATACTTTGTATGGAAAGAATATAGTAAAGATTCAGAGTATATTGAGACTAACGGAAGACTACTTTTGAATTTTCATATATCTTTTGTAGTATATGAAGTAATTGCAGGTATTTCATGGATTGTATTTATAGGATTTATATTAACACCTTTAGTTAGTTTATTATACTTTATATTAGCAATAATTGGATTAATCAATTATGGATCACATAATGACTATAAATATCCATTTATATTTAATATAATATAAAACTAATAGTTTAATAATAAAAAAGACTATGATAATTTTTTTATACATAGTCTTTTTAGTATTAAATTAATAGTTTAAAAGCATAGCCATTCTCCTTGTAATAAGGAATTATCATATCTAATGCTTTTACGGTTTCTTCTTTTCCATAAGTATCATGCATTAAAAGAACTACTAATTCTTTATCTTTAGAAGTATTAATAGCATATTCATATAATTCTTGAGCATTTTTCTTTTTACCTTCAGAATCTGCATTTAAAGCATTCCAATCAATAGATGACATATCATTTTCTTTTAAATAATCTTCAAGTGGTTGCATATTTTTCCATGACATAAATCCACCTGGACATCTTAATACATTTGAAGAAAATTTATCTCCTAAAACTGATTTCATAGCAGTAGTAGTTTCATCTATTTCATTAATAAAAGTATTTAAATTAAGATTTCCATTAGGATATAATGACTTATACTCATGTGTATATGAATGATGTGCAATTGCATTACCTTCATCAAATGTTCTTTTTAAAATGTCATTAGCTCCATTTACTTTTAATGAATTACCTTTAATAAAGAATGTACCTTTAACATCATATTTGTTTAACATATCGAGTACTTTAGGTGTATTAGTAGTAGATGGACCATCATCAAACGTGAGGAATACAATTTTTTCACCATTATTAGAATAGTCATAGCTATCTAGCTTATCCCAAATAATACTTGCATCATATCCATATTTTTTTACAGAATCTTTTTTAGCACCTATAATAGGCTCATTTTTTTCTCTTTCGATTTGTTGTAATCTTTGCATTTCTTGAAGTTTAGCCAATTCTTTGGCTTCCTTTTTCTTAGCCATATCAGCCCAAACAATAGAGCCTACACCTACTATTAGGACAGTAGTAATAGTGATAATTACTATTTTTTTCTTATTTCCTGTTTTTTTAGACAACATAACTTACAATCTCCCTCTTCTAGTCGAAATCAATCGAATTTCTAATAACAATTATATATAAAAATATACATCAAGTAAAATAACAATATTGTAACAAAAATACATATAAATAAAAAAATGGATAATATGTTAAATTAATACATTATATAAATAAAAATTCTAACTTATATTGATATAAATATACAATAAATGTTAATATATATAATGAAGGAAATTGAGTCCTTTATTATTATTGTGAATAAATAATAATAATTAAAAAAATTGTTTAAGGTATATAGCGTGGGGTATATATATGTTATATTAATTTAAATAATAAAATAAAATTTTTATAAATATACGGGAGGTAATTAATATGAAGAAATTTGTTTGTACAGTATGTGGTTATATACATGAAGGTGAAACTGTTCCAGAATTATGCCCAGTTTGCAAAGTTGGAGCTGAGAAGTTCGAAGAAATGAAGGGTGAAATGGTTTGGGCTGATGAGCACAGAATAGGTTCAGCAGCAGGTGTTGATGAAGAAATATTAGAAGGATTAAGAGCTAACTTTACAGGAGAATGTACAGAAGTTGGAATGTACTTAGCTATGAGTAGACAAGCAGATAGAGAAGGATACCCAGAAGTAGCAGAAGCTTACAAGAGAATAGCTTTTGAAGAAGCAGAACATGCAGCTAAATTTGCTGAATTATTAGGTGAAGTAGTAGTAGCAGATACTAAAGCTAACTTAAAAGCAAGAGTAGAAGCTGAGTATGGAGCAACTGAAGGTAAATTAAAAATAGCTAAAAAAGCTAAGCAATTAGGATTAGATGCTATACATGATACAGTTCATGAAATGTGTAAAGATGAAGCTAGACATGGTAAAGCATTCTTAGGATTATTAGAAAGACATTTCCAAAACTAAGAATTTAATTTTAAATTAAATTGTAAATAAAAAGGAGTAAGAGTTATCTTACTTCTTTTTATTTACAAGAAAATATATATAAATTGCAAAAAGTATAAAAATTTGCAAATTTTGAATTTTTCTGAATATATGTTATAATTATATAGAGGCTTAAGCAGTTAATGCTAAATTGATCTCAAATTAAGGGGATATGTATAAAATATGATAGAAATTAAAAATGTAACAAAGAAAGTAGGAGCTAAGGTAATACTTGATGATATAACCTTAGAGATAGAAAAAGGTACCTTAGTAGTTTTAATAGGATCTAGTGGATGTGGAAAAACTACGACACTTAAACTTATAAATAAATTAATAAAACCTTCTTCAGGCGAGATATATATAAACAAAAAGCCTATATCAAAAGAAAATACTATTGAACTTAGACGGAAGATTGGATACGTCATTCAAAATACAGGTCTTTTCCCACATCTAACAATAAAAGAAAATATCGAATTAATTCCAAGATTAAAAAAAGAAAAATCAATAGAAAAAATAGAAAAAACTACAGTAGAACTATTAGAAATGGTAGGCCTAAAATATGAGGATTATATAGATAAATACCCATCACAACTTAGTGGAGGTCAGCAGCAAAGAATTGGTGTTGCAAGAGCTATAGCTACTGATGCTGAAATAATATTAATGGATGAACCATTTAGTGCACTAGATCCAATAACAAGAACTTCTCTTCAAGAACAATTACTCACCCTTCAAGATGAGCTTAAAAAAACAATAATATTTGTAACTCATGATATGGATGAAGCTTTAAAGATAGCTGATAAAATTTGTATTATGGATAATGGAAAAATAGCTCAATACGATACCCCAGAAAATATATTAAGAAATCCAGTGAATGAATTTATAAAAAAATTTATAGGCTTAGATAGAGTTTGGAATAATCCAGAATATATAAAAGCAAAAGATATTATGATAAAAGATCCAGTATCGGTTAAACCTTCTAGAACTATAATTCAAGCAATTGAAATAATGAGAACAAGTAAGGTGGATAGTTTATTAGTAGTAGATAAATTTAATGAGTTACAAGGAATTGTTACTGTAAAAGATATGAAGTCAAATATAAATAAAGTTACATTATTAGGTGAAATAATGTCCAAGGAAGTACTGTATGTAAAAGAAGATGATAATTTAGTAAGTATACTAAACGTTATGAATAAATATTCAGTAGGATATATACCAGTAGTAACAGATGATAATAAATTAGCTGGTTTAATAACAAGAAGTAGTTTACTTTCAGTTTTAAGTGAGCAGTTTTTAGAAATGGAGGTAAGTGTACTTGGATAAAATAATAGAATTATCAATACAACATATAAGCCTTACAGTAACAGCAATTTTAATAGCAATATTAGTGGGTGTACCATTAGGAATAATTATATCAATGGTAAAACCACTTAGAAAGATTATATTAGGATTTGTAAATTTAGTACAGGCAGTACCATCAATGGCATTACTTGGATTACTGATACCTATACTTGGAATAGGAAGTAGACCAGCAATATTTATGGTTGTGATTTATTCATTACTTCCAATAGTAAAAAACACATATATAGGAATATCTAGTATAGACCCCGTAATACTGGAATCTTCAAAGGGGATAGGACTTACTAAAAAACAAACTCTATTTAAGATACAACTTCCACTAGCACTTCCAATAATAATGGGTGGAGTTAGAATATCAGCAGTTACAGCTGTTGGGCTTATGACATTAGCTGCATTTATTGGAGCAGGAGGATTGGGATACTTAGTATTCTCTGGCGTACAAACAGTTAATAATAAAATGATACTACAAGGTGCAATACCAGCATGTATACTTGCATTAGGAGTAGATTATATATTTGCAAAAATAGAAATAGCAGTTACACCAAAAGGGTTAAATTCTAAAAGCTCTAAAAAGGATTTTATACTATTTAAATTAGTTAGTGCATTTATAATAATAATGGTTATATTTACAACTATAATACCATTATTTTCTAATAAAAAAGATACTATAACTATTGGTTCTAAAAACTTTACAGAACAGCTAATACTTGGAAATATGTATTCAGAATTAGTGGAAAGCCATACTAACTTAAATGTAGATAAGAAATTAAATTTAGGTGGTTCAGTAGTTGCATTTAATGCACTAAAAGCTAATGAACTTGATATGTATATTGATTATACAGGAACTATACTAGTAAATATAATGAATGAAAAACCTATGAAAGATGCTAATAGGGTTTATGAATATGTAAAAAATAATATGAATGATAAATATAATTTATCAGTACTTGATTCATTAGGATTTAATAATACGTATACACTAGCTATGACCCCAGAGATAGCTAATAAATATAATATAGAGAATATATCAGATTTACAGAAATATACAGATAAATTAGTATTGTCTCCAACCCTAGAGTTTGAAAATAGAGAAGATGGATTAATAGGACTTAATAAACATTATAATATGAAATTTGAAGATATAAAAGCAATGGATGGTGCAATTAGATATACATCACTTGATAAAAATAAATCACAAGTTATAGATGCATTTGCAACGGATGGACTTATTAAAAAGTTTGGACTTAAAGTATTAAAAGATGATAAAAATTTCTTTGTACCGTACTATGCAGTACCACTAGTAAATAATAAGACACTAGATAAACACCCAGAATTAGAAACAGTATTTAATATGTTATCTAATAAGATTAATGAGGATATTATGATAGAGCTTAATTATCAAGTAGATGAACTAGGTAAAACACCTGAGGAAGTTGCACATAAATTTTTAGTATACTCAAAGCTTATAAAATAAAAGCGGTAAGGATGATTGTACTAAGATGCAAAAGTTGGACTTTATACTGGAATGAATTTTCATTCTAGTATTTTTA
>JAVXLU010000115.1:0-7469 GCA_036646635.1 Romboutsia sp. | reverse complement strand
TCAAGCTTAATAGAAAGTTTTTGTCGTAAAAAATTAAAATATAATCTTCTTATTCAGTTATAACAAAATCTCGCTTGATATTTGACTAACTATATCAAGGTTAAATGCACAAGAAAATACCCTGTAAATTTCAATTAATCAGGGTGTTTTCTTGTGCATTTTTTTATTTATACTTACCATTATTTAGTGCATACCATATTTGGGGGACACCTATTGATATGCTCCTTTCATAGTGTACAATTTTGATTATTTTAACTGTCTAGTATAAAGGAAGCATATCAATGAACTACACCCCCATGATAAGGGTAGCAGAATGATGTCTAAATTTATTTTTACTTAATTATACTAAAAACCTTGCATTATAGAGTACTATAAATTATTATAGTAAATATAAGTACTATGTAATATAGAGTAATATTAAAAGAGGTGGTGATATATAATGGAATTAAATAAAGAGGTATTAAAAGGACATATTGATACATTAATTATTTCTATATTAAAAGAAAAAGATTGCTATGGATATGAAATTGCAAAACAAGTAAGAGAAAAAAGTGAGTTTGAACTAAAAGAAGGAACTATGTATCTTGCACTCAAAAGAATGGAATCTAAAAATCTAATTGAATCCTATTGGAGTAATGAACAAAGTTCAGGTGGAAGAAGAAAGTATTATAACTTAACTGATGATGGTAAAGATTTTCTAGAAGTAAAGAAAGAAGAGTGGAGATTTATTAAAAAAATTATGAATCAATTTTTAGGGGAGGTAGAGTGATTTATGAAAGTAATAGATGAATATTTAGATAAACTATATAAAAAAGATAATAATAAAAGTATTATAGAATTAAAACAGGAAATGAGATACCATCTTATAGAATCTGTGAATGAGTTTAAATTAGAAGGATTAGATGAAGAAGAAGCATGTAAAAAAGCCATTGAAAGATTTGATGATGGAACTGAAATGAAACACGAATTACAGAAGCTAATAAAAGAACTTTCTTCATCATTAGACAGGCATAAATCTATAATAAAAGGAACTAAAATTGTATTAGGGTGC
Source organism: Romboutsia sp. (assembly GCA_036646635.1). Taxonomy (GTDB): domain Bacteria; phylum Bacillota; class Clostridia; order Peptostreptococcales; family Peptostreptococcaceae; genus Faecalimicrobium. The sequence goes on along the minus strand of JAVXLU010000115.1, from coordinate 6,418 downwards.
GTAAGTATAATTGCATTTTTAATTTCTGGATTAATGTGGTATTACAATAATAATGTAGAAAAAAGTATAGAAAATATAGGAAAAGATTTTAATGGAGAAATAAGAAAATTAGCCCAAAAATATGATATGACTAATATTGATGAATATAAGCTAGAACTTGAAAAAGTACTTGGAGAAGATAAGTATAGTAAAATAAAAGCTCTTAGACTATATGTGTTAGATATGGAAAATGGAAATATTAGTTTAACTTCACCTCCTGGGGGAAATGCTGACATGGTATATGAAAAGGAAGTTGACTATAATAATGTAAATATTTTTACAGACCATTTAGGATATAACGGAAAAGATTTTTTAGATAAAAGTGGAAATATAATAAATCCAGATATTTACTCAGAACAATTTTTTTATTTTCAATCAGAAACATTAGAAGCAGTAGCGTTTGTGATTGGTGTATTTTCTATTATCGGTTATTTTATACTAACTTTTAAAACTCATCTAATGAAAGATAAAGCATTAATATATAATGCAAAATTATAATATATATATATTATAATTAACCTAGCACAATAAGTTAAGTTATATTGATTTTATGGGGGTATTTTTTATGTTGGATTAATTAATGCAGAGTAACTTAAGCATATTGTCGATGCTGATTGTGTAAAGGAATTGATTAGATTAGATGGTGGAATTAGTGTGTATATTCCTAATGAAAGTAGTGTTGTTAAACATTTTAGAAATGAGATTATTAAGGAAAGTTTTAATTAAACCTATAAAGATATATAAAGAAAGTTTGATTTATATCCTAAAATAAAGTGTATAAAAAGGAGTGAAGTTATGTTAAAAGTTGGAGCTGTAGTATTTTTTTCTGGTACAGGTAATACAAAATATATAGCTGAGTTATTTAAAAAGAGCTTTGATAAAGAAAATATAAAATTAGATTTAGTAGATATACAGAAGAATAATAGCATAAATAAAGAATATGACTTTTACATATTTGGAGCACCAATACATACAGAGATGACACCTAAAATATTTATAGATTGGATTAATACAAATATAAAAAATGACACTAAAAAATGTATAGTGTATCATACTCTTGGTGATAAAAAACATAGAGATAGCAGAGTGTATCTAGCCAAAATTGCAAAAAATAAAGGATTAGATATAGTTATAAATACTTCAATACAAATGCCAAATAATTATTATCATATAATATTCAAAAGGGAAAGTGATGAAGAAATTAGACAAATTTTATCATCAAGGGAAAGTATGGTAAATAATATAGTAAAAGATTTTCTAGAAGATAAAAGAAGTGAAATAAACTACAAAAAAAGTACACTTGGAAGCAAAATAGTTTATGATGGATTTTTAATTTATGCAAAAAAATATGCAAAACGAAAATTCTCATTAGATAAAAATAAATGTATAGAATGTAAAATATGCCAAGAACAATGTCCAACAAAGAATATACGTATAGATAATAAAATACTTAAGTTTTCTAATAAGTGTATAGGATGTGAAAAATGTATTCATAGATGTCCAACAGAGGCTATATTATACAATAAGAGACCATTTATATCTTATAAAATAGAAAAGTACTTGAAATAACTTTCAGTTATATTATGTATATTCTAAATACAATAAATAAGCTCTATTAGACAATTTCGTGATAAATAAGCTATAAAAATAGCTAGAAGTATTGATAATTTTAACTTCTAGCTATTTTTAATAGTATTTATTGTGATGCAAGTTTCTTTAGTTGCTACATTAATTAGCATATCTTTGATTCGGTAAATCTTTTTATTCTTCATGCTTAGTTTCAAAAACTTAAACCAAGCCAAATAATTAGATATATACTTACTAGATACTCCATTGAAAGGCATTAACCATCTCTTAAAGCCACTATGAAGAGCATTCACATGTTGAAGATGATAAACACACTATCTAGCATAGATTTACCTCTAAGAACTTGCTTTAATTCTATATTTAGGTCTTTCTTTATTCCTATATAAGATTTATGACTATCAACTACAAAAGTAACATCCTTTTCTAATTTTCCATCGAAAAATCCAACTATTTCATCAGTTGTAATTCTTCTATTACAAAGTTGGGATTTTTTGAATGATTCCTTGGTACGAATGACGAATAAAAAATTCATCAACCTCTACAATACCTGTAACTGTATCTTCTTTAAGCGATAAATTGATAACATCTAAGATTCTGTGTCTCATATAAAAAGAGGTTTTGACTCTAACTTCTATTTCAGTAGCACACTCCTTTATTGACATACCTAAAATCATTAATTCGCAGTATTTTAGCCATTTATCTAATCCTAAATTAGTGCTTGAGAAAGGCGACGAAGTGAACTCATCAAAGTTGCAACGACATCTTTTACATAGATATCTTTGTCTACCATTAGATTTGCCATTTTTATAAACATCTTTACACTGACACTTTTGACATATTTTATCTACCCTTTCTCTAAAATATAGTTGATAACTATATTATAACCGATTTTTAGAGTTACTCATCACAAAATTGTCTAACAAAGCCTAAAATTTTTAACTAGCACACTGAATTAAACTGTTAAATTTAATAGGATTACATTGGAAAAATAAAATAAATTTTTAACTAAAAATGATACGTACACAAAAAAACATGCAAGAAGAAAATATATTATTTAATTGTTAAATTTTGGTGCTATAATCAACTTGAAATAGTAGCTAATTATAAAAATAAATTTTAGTTAAAAAAGTAATGATAATAAATATCAATTGTGTTTTAATTAGAATATTAATTTTTTTATATCATTAGAAATAGAAATTAAATTAAATAATTGTTTTAATTTTCAAATTTAAGAATATTTTTAAGTATAAAGAAATTAATTAGAAATAATAAATAATATTATCTAGGAAAACATGCAATTAAATTGTATCAAATTTATTAATATTTTATAAAGGAGGGGGAATTAAAGTGGAAAAAAAATTAGTTATAAAGGAATCTTGGTGTAAAAAGTGTGGAATTTGTATAGAATTCTGTCCTAAGAAAGTTTTAGATTTAAATACTAAAAGTGTGTATTTAAAAGATGAAGACAATTGTATTCTTTGTGGTTTATGTGAATTAAGATGTCCAGATTATGCAATATATATTGAAGAAAAATAATTAAATAAGAAGGGGATAATATGGGGAAAAAAGTAAAGTTATTACAAGGAAATGAAGCATGTGTTCATGGGGCGATACATGCAGGGATGAAATTTTTTGCAGGATATCCTATAACACCATCTACAGAAATTGCAGAGATTTCATCTATAATGTTACCAAGAATTAAAGGAACTTTTATCCAAATGGAAGATGAGATTGCATCTATGTCAGCTATAATAGGTGGATCAATAGCAGGTAAAAAAGCTATGACTGCAACAAGTGGTCCTGGTTTTTCATTAAAACAAGAGGCTATAGGATATGCATGTATAACAGAAACACCATGTGTAATAGTAAATGTTCAAAGAAGTGGACCAAGTACAGGATTACCAACAAGTCCATCGCAAGGAGATTTAATGCAGGCTAGATGGGGAACTCATGGAGACCATTCTTTAATAGTTTTATCACCTACAACAGTATCAGACACTTATGAACTAACAGTAAAAGCATTTAATTATGCAGAAAAATATAGAATACCAGTAATATTACTTTTAGATGAGGTAATAGGACATATGAGAGAAAAAGTAGATTTAACAGCCTTAGAAAGTCTAGAAGTAATAGAAAGAAAGAAGGCTACTTGTTCAAAAGAAGAATTTAATGCATATGAAATTACTGAAGATTTAATTCCTGGTATGGAAGAAATAGGTAATGGATTTAAGTTCCACGTTACAGGTCTTGTACATGATGAAACTGGATTCCCTACAAATAGTACAAAAGTAGCTCATCAATTATTTACTAGATTAACAGATAAGATAGAAAAAAATTTAGATGATATACTTTTATACGAAGAATACTGTACAGAAGATTGTGAATTACTTATTGTAACATTTGGATGTATGGTTAGATGTAGTAAAGAAGTAGTAAATAATATGAGAGAAAAGGGAATAAAAATAGGATTATTAGCTATAAAAACAGTATGGCCTTTCCCAGAAAAAATAGTAAAAGAATTTAGTAAAAAAGTAGACTATATATTTGTACCAGAAATGAATATGGGTCAAATGATTTTAGAAGTAGAAAGAATAGTAAAGAATGATTGTCTAGTAATTGGAATTAATAAATATAATGGAGAAATAATAACTCCTGAAGAAATAACTTCTAGTATAGAGGAGGTAATTGTATATGCCAAGTAAAATTATAGAAAATAATTTTAGAACTAATAGGCTACCTCATATATGGTGTCCGGGATGTGGGCATGGTATATTAATGCACTCAATAGCAAGAGCAATAGAAGAGTTAGAATTAGATAAAGATAAGATATGTATAGTTTCGGGGATAGGATGTTCATCAAGAGCAAGTGGTTACTTTGATTATAATACAATACATACAACTCACGGGAGAGCGCTTACATTTGCAACAGGTGTAAAATTAGCTAATCCAGAGCTTCATGTTATTGTTATAACAGGTGATGGAGATGCAACAGCAATAGGTGGAAATCACTTAATACATTCTTGTAGAAGAAATATAGATATTACAACAATAGTATTTAATAATAATATATATGGAATGACAGGTGGACAATATTCACCAACTACACCTACAAATGATAAAGCAACAACAGCACCATATGGAAATATAGATAAACCGTTTGATATTTGTAGCTTATCAGCAGCAGCAGGAGCTACATTTGTTGCAAGAGCTAGTGCATATCATGTAAATCAAATGTTATCATATACGAAAAAAGCATTAATGCACAAAGGTTTTTCAGTAGTTGAAGCAGTTAGTTCTTGCCCAACATATTATGGAAGAAAAAATAAAAAGGGGTCTGCAGTAGATTTAATTAAATTAATAAAAGAAAATAGTATGGTAACTAATGATAGTAATAAAGCTAAAGAAGCTAATAAATCACAAATAGGGATTTTAACTGACATAACTTTACCAGAATATACAGAAGAATATAAAAAGATAATGGATAAATTTTAAGTATTATTAGAGGAGAATGTATATGAAAAGAGAAATTAGGTTAAGTGGTTCAGGTGGTCAAGGTCTTATACTTGCAGGTGTAATTTTAGCAGAAGGGTCAATTATATCTGATTTAAATGCAGTTCAGTCACAATCATATGGTCCAGAAGCTAGAGGAGGAGCAAGCAAAGCAGAAGTAATAATAAGTGATAAAGATATAAACTTTCCAAAGATAAGCAATTCAGATATATTAATTTCACTAACACAAAAATCCTTTGATGAATATTCTAGATATATAAAACCAGATAGTATAGTAATAGTAGACGACTCAATAGAAGTAGATGATTCAATAAAAGCAACAGTTTATCAGGTACCAATATTGCAAACTGCTAAAGAAGTTTTAAGAAAATCAATGACAGCAAATATAATTACTCTAGGTGCACTTAGTAATTTAATACCAGAAGTAAATCCAGAACATATAAAATTTGCAATTTCAAATAGAGTTCCTAAAGGAAGTGAAGACTTAAATATAGCAGCTTTTGAAGAAGGAAGAAAAATTTTAAAAGGGCTAATAAATGCTTTCTAAAACACCTAATAATAAATAGCAAATGATAAGTAAAAGTATTGCAGGATAGTATGATGGCAAGGTGGGTATAGATGTCAGAAGCTATCAGTAAATATGAAAATAGTATAGGTTTAAGGGGGAAAATACATGAAAGAATCATTTGAAAAATGGCAAACAAATAAAGTTAATAAAAATTTAGAAAGATTTCCTGAAAGAAAGAAAACTTTTAAATTTGATACAGATCAAGAAATAAAAAGATTGTATACACCATTAGATATAGAAGTAGATTATGAACAAGATTTAGGATACCCGGGTCAATATCCTTTCACAAGGGGTGTTCAACCTACAATGTATAGAGGAAAACTATGGACAATGAGAATGTATGCAGGGTTTGCTACAGCAGAAGAATCAAATAAAAGATATAAGTACTTAATAGAGCAAGGTTCAATGGGACTTTCTGTTGCATTTGATTTGCCAACACAAATGGGATATGATTCAAGTGATGAAATAGCAGAAGGTGAAGTTGGGAAAGTAGGAGTTGCAATAGACTCTTTAGCTGATATGGAAATATTATTTGATGGAATAGAATTAGATAAAGTATCAACATCAATGACTATAAATGCTCCTGCATCTGTACTTTTAGCAATGTATATTGCAGTTGCAGAAAAACAGGGTATATCACCAGATAAGTTAAGAGGAACTATACAAAATGATATATTAAAAGAATATGTAGCAAGAGGAACTTATATATTCCCA
>JAVXLU010000114.1:0-7548 GCA_036646635.1 Romboutsia sp. | reverse complement strand
TAAGGAACTCTTCATCCTGAAAAAAATAATTATTTAATTTTACTGCTTGAGGAGAAACTATATATTCATTAGTTATTTTATTTATTTTATTCATTATATCTTCTATATCCATTTTAGATATTGGAAGATAATCTTCTGATTTATAGTTTGTTATTATTTTATAACTTGATACATCCACTATTGCTTCTCCACTATATTCTATCTCTATAATTTGCCCTATTTCTAATTTTTCTTTATTTTGTATTTTAGCTTTTATATACCCATCTTTATTACTCAATGAATATACTGTTGTATTTCCATCTTTATATAATTGTTTCATTATCATAAGTGTTCTTTTTATTTTATTACTCATAGGATATACTCCATTTCATATTATTTGAATTTAGTATATCCTAAGTTTACAATTTTTAAATACTTTATTTTAATGATAACATATTACACTATATAACTATTATAGAGCCAACAACGTTGATAATCCTCTATATTACTCTAGTTAATAGATTAGCATAAAAAAAGTGTCTCTATGATTAGAAAAATCATTTTGAGACACATCATTTATTAATTATAGATATGGTCTATAATTGTATATTTTTTTAAATAATACCTTCTAATTTATAATTTTGTAAACATTTAATTATATGACCTAATGTAGAAAAATTATGTTCTAATTTTTCTTCAAAAATATTTAATCCTTTTATTAAAGTTTCTTCATCAAAGTTTTCTAATAATATAATCATGCTAAGAGGATTTATCTTTTTATCTTTTGTATCTAATACTCTTGAAGCTTTTATAAAACTATTTTTCATTATATCTTTAACAGTAGTCTCAAGACTTTTACTAATTTTTAATTTAGGCATTTTATCATATATTTTAATATTTGGATTTTCTATATCAAAGTTTCCAGCTTTACTTACATCTGTAGATACAAATATAACATTTTTAAATTCTGCACCTTCTAAGTTTACACCTTCTAAATTTACTGTATCAAATATTGTATTTTCAAATTTAGCATTTTTAAAATAACTTCTCTTAAAGTTTGCTGCAACAAATTCTGTGAATTCAAATGTGCATTTATTAAAATTACATGATTTAAATTGTGCGCCTCTAAAACTTGTATAATTAAAGTTTGATTCTGTAAAATCACAGTTATAACAGTTACTTCTTCTTAAATCTTTATTCATAAAGTCACTATTTAACTTCTTTCTATTTTTATAACTAAATTGATCATTTGTTTTTTTTATTTCCATAATTACCTCCAACTAAAATAATTGATATTCTAGTTCGCTATACGCTTATTTTTTTAACTCCTACTATATTAATAAAAAACTCCTATACCAAAAGATATAAGAGTCTGATTTTATACTGTAATGGTTGCGGAGATAGGACTCGAACCTATGGCCTTTGGGTTATGAGCCCAACGAGCTGCCAACTGCTCCACTCCGCGATATTAGTTTATTTTTTAATTCCTATTTAATATAATACCACAAATAATTAAATTTATCAATTTATTACTTATTATTATATATTTTATCTTCTTCTATAACATAATTTCTATGTAATTTGCTCTATTTCAAAACTTTATTTCAAAATTGTAATATAAGTGACATCTATTTGTAAGGATTTTTGAAATAAATATATGTATAATAAGTATATAAGATAGCTAAATATTAATATCAAGTTATATATGACATAAATATAAAGGAATGTCTATTATGAAAAAATCATTGAATATTTTTAAAATATCAATAGCATCTGTAATGGTACTTTTATGTGTATCCATAGGTAGTATTGCTTTAAATGGATATAGTAAATACATTGAAGTAACAACCGCTATAAGTTTAGAAGAAAAAATTAATGAAATTAAAAGCGATAAAGATTATACGAAATTTTATGATATAGATAAAGATTTTTTAGATGGAATTGTTGCAGTTGAAGATCATAGATTTTATAATCATCATGGTCTAGACTTTATATCAATAACTAGAGCAAGTATAAATAATATAGCTAATGGTAAAATAGTTCAAGGTGGAAGTACTATAACTCAACAGTTAGCAAAAAATCTTTATTTAAATGGAGACAGAAAATTTTCTCGAAAAGTATCCGAAATATTTTTAGTAAAAGATCTTGAAAGAAAATACTCAAAGAATGAAATATTAGAGATGTATGTAAATATAATAAACTATGGAGATGGTCATATAGGTATAAAGGAAGCTAGCCAAGGATACTTTGGACTTAACCCTGATAAAATTGATTTAAATGAAGCCTCTCTTTTAGCTGGGTTACCCCAATCTCCAAATAACTATGATTTAACTGATAATTATGATAAAGCTATAATCCGCCAAAGACAAGTATTAGAAGCAATGAATATAGATGGTGAACTAAGACATAGTAATGAGTATTATGTATTAGGAGATATTAATTATAGCATCTAAAAATATCATATATCTATAATAATATAACCTATTAATAAACTGTAAACACTTGTATAAAATAGACTTAAAGTCTTGTGTTTGATAGTTTTTAATAGGTTATTTATATTTTATATTAATTTAATATACTATATATTAGCTATATATTAAGAGTAAGTTGTTCAAAATATGCATTCAAATAAATACAATACCCCTTACTAGATGCTACTATTTTAATTCCTTGTTCATGTATTAAAATTAATCTTCTTCTAATAATCCTAGTTTTTTAGCAACTAACTTGGTTGTGCTTCCTTGTATAATAAGTGTCACTAATATTGTCATAAATACTACTGATGAAATTATTTCATATCCAGGTATCTTCATTGCTGTAATTATACCACAAAGTGCAGCTGGTATAACCCCCGTTTCTCTAACCCACATCATAAATAATACTTCTTTTTTACTCCATTTTGCTTTCCTATCAAATATTACACATAATAATACACATAAAGGTCTTGCTATAAACATCAACCCTAAAACTACAATTAATGATGGTATAAAGTATTTATAAAGAATCGGTATATTAACTTGACTTCCTAATATTATAAATATTGACATACGACATATTGTACCTAGCACTTCTGCAACATTACAATCTGCATCATAAGATTTTTGAGATAACCATATTTTAAAGTTTTTCTTATTTCCATTTATTATACCTACTATAAAACATGCCATGTATCCACTTCCACCAAATTTTATTGCTAGTTCATATGCTATTATTACAGCTAATATAGATATAATTGGAACAAAATCTTTAAATATTCCATAAGGCTTATCATCTACTAATTTTAAAAACAATATACCAACTATAATTCCAACAACTACCCCAACTACAATCATTACTCCTAATTCATATATATTTTCACTTAATGAAAATTTACCTGAAAGTATTATAGCTATTACTGCTGATGTAAGTATTGCACCTGTTGCATCATTAAATGCTGATTCACTTATAACTGTTTGTTTTACCTTATCCTTTATTTTGACAGTATTAAATATAGGCACTAACGTTGCTGGATCAGTTGATGCAACTATTGAACCTACTAATAAAGCTGTCATTACTGAAACTCCAAAACTTATCTCTACTATCTGACTAACTATAAATGCTGATATTAATATACCTAAACTAGATAATAAAAATACTGTTATTTTTACATCCTTTAGTATCTTTAGACTAATCTCTTTTCCTCCTAAGTACAATATGAATGCTGACCCAAAAGTTAATATTAATTGATTTTCAACCTCATATTGACTTATATCAATAAATTTCAAAACAGAGGGTCCAACTAATATTCCTGCTATTAAAAAAAGTACTACATCTGGTACTTTTAAAAGTTCACTTAATTTACTACAAATAATACCTGTAACTGCAACTATTGCAAAAATTATTAACAAATTATTACTAGCAATGCTTTGTATAGAAGTTTCCATATAAACATCTCCCTTATTAATTACTTTTAATATACTTAGTTATTATATTAATCTGTAATCAGATAAGTGAGTTAAATATAAATTAAGTATTATATCTATTTTTATATAGCAAAATAGTGCCTCTAATGATTAAAAACATTTCAAGGCACTACATTTATTTATACTTCATTTAGTATTTTTCTCTTGATATATATTTCTTATATATTCTTTTATTCTTAATATGAGTGTAATATATAATTTTTCTCCTTAATATCCTACTATATCATATCTTTATTAGTACAACAAAAACAATACTATTTTTGGTTTCATGGTGTCTATCCCTTAAGTCCACCAACATTAACTGATTCTGTAAGTTTTTTGTTTAAGAAAGCATATACAAGTACTGTTGGAATTATTACTATTACCATACCTGCAAATAATGCTCCCCAATCAGTTGAAAACCTTTGAACTTCCATTAAGTTTTGAAGTCCAACTGGTAGAGTCTTTTTAGAATCATCTGTTAAAAGTGTAAATGCCATTGCATACTCATTCCAAAATCCCATGAAATTAAATATTAAAACTGTGAGTACTCCTGGCTTTATCATAGGAATTACAACGTGTCTTATAATTTGAAGTCTTGTACATCCATCTATCTCAGCTGCTTCTTCGTACTCTTTTGAGACTCCCTTTATAAACCCTGTTAGTATAAATATTGCAAATGGAAGCTGTATTACTGCATATATTAAACTTAACCCTGTTAAATTATTTAATAAATTTAATTTAGCCGCTAATAAAAATAATGGTACTAATATATATGTTGGTTGTATAAATAGACCTAAAGTCATTGCCAGCATTATAAGTTCACATCCAAAGAATTTAAATCTTGCTAAACAATATGATATTGGTACTGATAGTAACATTAAAAATACTGTTGATAATAATGTTACATATATTGAATTAAGAAAATATCCTGACATATTAGCCTTATTCCAAGCACTAATATAATTTTTCATATTATATGCACCTGGTAAAGCCCATGGATCCGAGAAAAATTCTTGTGATGTTTTAAATGATTGCATTATTGTCCATAATATTGGAACTATTACCATAAATAAAAATGATACTAAAATTATTCTAAGAACTGTTCCTGTAAATACACTTTGTGCTGTAATTTTTTTATTTTTAACCATTATATACACCTCCCTAAAGTTCTATTACTTCTTTTTCTGTAATTCTCTTAACCAATAATGCAAGTGCTATTGCTATTACAAATACTACAACTGATATTGCCATTGCATATCCATAGTTTGCATTTACAAAAGCTTGAGTATCCATATAATTTAAAAGTGTTTGAGATGCATTATCCGGTCCACCCTTAGTCATTACTTTTACAAATATGAAACTTAAATTAAATGCACCTGTTATAAAGAATGTAATTGTAACCCTTACAACTTCCCATATTAAAGGTAGTGTTATTATAAAGAACTGTTTAATAGGTGAAGCACCATCTAGTGTTGCAGCCTCATATAAATCTTGTGGTATTCTATTTATACCTGATATATACATTACCATGTAATAACCAGCTGCTTGCCATACCATTGTAAATGATAACGCCCAAAGTACTGTATCTTTTTCTCCAAGCCAAGTTCTCTTTAACATTCCCATACCTATAAAATCTAAAAATGAATTTAATATTCCTAAATTAAAGTCATATATATACATAAATAACATACCTATAACAACCATCGAAAGAACATTTGGTAAGAAGAATACTAGTCTATATAATGATTTTTCCCATTCAAAAATTCTACCTTGAGTAAGTATTACTGCAAAGAATAAAGCTAAAATCATTGTAACTAACGGGAATACTCCTAATATAAAGAATGTATTTCCAAATGCTTTCCAAAATACTGGGTCATTAAATAATGTTACAAAGTTTTCAAAACCAACAAATGTTGGATTGCTACTAAGACCTGTCGATCTATATAATGACATCTTAGCTGCATTTAACATTGGATATATTTTAAATAATAAAAATAATAATATGGTTGGTACTACACAACAAAATATAAATATATTTTGACTTCTTTGTTTCTTATTTTTACCTAATATTTTACTAAATTTAGGCTCTTTGTTTTGTGGCATTTTGGGTCTTATTGTTTTTGCATCCACTGATATTCCCCCTCTATAAATTAATTAAAATTCTATAATATAATAGTAGTCCCATTTACACTTGATTAAAATAGATTAATCTTACCCCTATATAGATAATCTTTACTTTTATACAGTAACATACTTAGAATAAACATTTTCCTATATGTAATTGTATTTATATAAAATATACTTTTTAGACAGCTTCTAATTATTTACTTGAGTTTATTCATGCTATACATATATAATTTAATTATATTAACTTTTACAGGGGGGTAATTTCATGTTCAATAAAACAACTAATCCAGGTTTCAAGGATTTTGGTAGTATTACTTATAAAAAATTAGACTTAACTAATGCTACTCCGTATAAGTTTGATAACAAAAACATAAAAAATTTTAGACTTACAACTAATGACGATACTATTATTAGCGTTAGCAATGGTGTTGTAATGATAGTAGTATCTATTGATACCATTAATATTAAATATTTTATAATAAACAGAAATATTAATATACTAAAAGGTGTCTATTTTAATCTTATTTCTATCTCTGACGAATCAGAAATTTTAATTTCATTTGATTATGATACTTTTCCATCATCAGATTTAAAGGAGGAATATACTTATTCTTCTATCTCCTCTTCTTTGAGTATAAATGAAATATATACGAAATTTTACCAAGAGAAAGGTAATAATTACAATTTTCCAGGAGAGACACATCCTTATTGGGAATTAACATATGTTGATAAAGGGGTATTATCAACTACTGTTGACGATAAGGACTATGAGTTAAAGCAAGGGGATTTAATTTTTTATGCTCCACTACAATTTCATGCTCAATCTACTTTAGGTAAAAATAGTAGTTCATATTTAACAATTAACTTTAATATGAGTTTTAATCATCATGAATTGTTATGTAACAAAGTTTTTAATCTACAAAGAGAATCTTATTCTGTTGTTAGTAATCTTATTAATGAGCTCTCTTCTAATAATTTATATTCTAATGACCTGGCTCTTTGTTATTTGAAACAACTTATTGTACAAATGCTTAGATTAGAAAACTCTTATTCTCAAGCAAGACCAACTACTCATATGCAACAAACCTATGAAAATACTTTACTAAATGATATTATTCAATTTATAAATAAAAATATTGATTCTAAAATATCTATTGATACATTATGTACTCAATTTTGTATAAGTAATTCTATGCTTCATTCTTTATTTAAGAAAAATATGAATAATACTGTGAAAAATTATATAAATGCTTTAAAACTTAATAAAAGTAAAGAACTCATCAAGACTACTACATATACACTTAGTGAAATTTCTGAAATACTTGGTTTTTCTTCAATACATTATTTTTCTAAAAAATTTAAGACATCATTCGGGATTTCACCTACTGAATATTCTAAATCTATATATCAATAAATATATATTTTAGATTCATACAAACATAACATATACTAATTCGAATATTATAACTAAAAAAGTTCTAATTAGAAAATTTTCTAA
>JAVXLU010000113.1:0-7563 GCA_036646635.1 Romboutsia sp. | reverse complement strand
AGTCAACCCAATATAGTAGAAAACTTGAAACTCGACCTAAAAGATTTCTCAAATAAAGAAAATTATGATGATGATATATTAATAGTTATGCTAAAAAATAAACAGGGGGTTGAGTAATGAAGATATGAGTACAGAGATTTTAATAATAAATGGAAGTCCAAGAAAAGATAAAAACTGTTTTTCTATTGCTAAAGAAATAACTAATAGATTAGATAAAGATAACATAAGTAGTAAAATATTTAATATATATGATATGAATATAGAATACTGTACAGCTTGTGGTTTTTGCGATAAAAAAGGATATTGTAAATTTAAAGACGATATGACTCCAATGTATGATATGTTTGATAAAGCAAAGGGTGTTATAGTAATAAGCCCAGTACACTTTGATTGTGTATCAGCAAAAATAAAAACGGTTGTAGATAGAACACAAGCAATATATGCTAGTAAATATATTCTTAACAATTCAATGATAGATAGAGATAAAAAACGTATAGGCATGTATATAGCAGTAGGTGGGAGTACATCTTATCCAAGTCAGTTTATGGGCGGACAAATAGTAATGGATTTTTTCTTTAAAAGTATAAATAATAAGCTATTATACAAACTACATATAAATAGTACTGATAAATTAGATTATAAAGGAAATAATGAATTTAAAAATATATTAGGTGAAAATATTAATAATTATATAAAAAATATAAAAGAGCTTGATTAATCAAGCTCTTTTATATGTAAGGAGAAAATTATGCTAAGATACTTAACTAGTGGAGAATCACATGGACAGAGTTTAATTTCAATATTAGATGGAGTTCCATCAAACATTGAATTAGATATAGATGAAATAAACTACGAACTACAAAAAAGGCAATCTGGATATGGTCGTGGTGGTAGAATGAAAATAGAAAAAGATAAAATAAATATACTAGGTGGGGTTAGAGGAAAAATAACTTTAGGTGGACCTATATCAATAGAAGTAAAAAATAAAGACTACGAAAATTGGATTAAATTTATGAATCCAATGGAAGATATAGACTTTAAAAGTAAAAAAGTGAGTAATGTAAGACCAGGTCATGCAGACTTAACAGGATGTCTAAAATACGATTTTGATGATGCAAGAAATGTACTTGAAAGGTCTAGTGCTAGAGAAACTGCGAGCAAAGTTTCAGTAGGGGCTATATGTAAGCAAATTCTTAAAAATTTTGATATAGATTTTACTTCTCGTGTTGTTCAAATAGGAAAGGCAAAAGATAAAAATATATATGATTTTGACTACATAAAAAATAATGTTGATAATAGTGAAGTTAGATGTGTGAATAAAGATATAGAGAAAAAAATAATGAATGAAATAGATAAAGTTAAATCTAAAGGAGATACTTTAGGTGGAGTTATAGAAGTAAGGGTTAAAAATTTAATACCAGGTTTAGGTTCTTATACTCAATTTGATAGAAAAATAGATGGAGAACTAGCAATGCACTTAATGAGTATACAGGCTATTAAAGGTGTTGAAATAGGTATTGGATTTGATGTTGCGAACTTATCTGGTTCTAATGTAATGGATGAAATTTACTACAATGAAGAAGATGGGATACAAAGAAAAACTAATAGACTAGGTGGTATAGAAGGCGGTATGACAACGGGAGAAGAAATAGTAATAAGATGTGCTATGAAACCTATACCTACATTATATAAACCACTAAATTCTATAAATATAAACTCACTAGAAACATACCAAGCAAGTATAGAAAGGTCAGATAATTGTGCAGTTCCGGCATGTAGTGTTGTATGTGAAAATATTGTAGCTTTTGTTATATGTAAATATTTTTTAGATAAAATAGGTGGAGATAATTTAGCAGATTTAAAATCAAATTATAATTCATATGTAAAAAGGCTAGGTGATAGAGGATGGAAAAGATAATAAATTCTGTTTGTAAGGTAGTTATAGATAATAGCTACAAATCGTTTAATAGATGTGTTTATGAATTTAACCATGAAGTTATAAATATAAAAAATTATAACAATGAAAAGTTAGATTTTAATATAAATGATATATATGATGAAGTTTTAATAATAAGTGACCAAAATGTATATAATTATCAAATTAAGGAATTTATAGATAATATAAAAGTAAAAACTATATATGAATATATACTACCAGCTGGAGAAGAGTCAAAATCCCTATTAGTATATGAGGAAATAATGAACTACTGTATAAGAATAAATTTATCTAGAAAATCATTAATAATAGCATTAGGTGGAGGAGTAGTTGGTGATTTAGCAGGATATGTGGCATCTACTTATATGAGAGGTATAGATATTATTCAAGTTCCAACAAGTTTATTAGCACAGGTAGATTCATCTATTGGTGGAAAAACTGGAATAAATTTAGGTAAATTTAAAAATGTAATAGGCTCTTTTTATCAACCAAAGGTTACATATATAAATGTAGATTCACTAAAGACATTACCAAATGAAGAATTTATAGGAGGAATGGCTGAAGTAATAAAGTATGCAATAGTATATGACTATAAGTTTTTAGATTATTTAATAGATAATAGTGAAGCTATATTAAAAAGAGAAAGTGAAAAATTATATTACATAGTGAAAAAATGTGCAAGTATAAAAGTAGAAGTTGTAGGTAAAGACGAAAAAGAAGGTGGACTTAGAAAAATATTAAACTTTGGTCATACATTTGGCCATGGTGTTGAAAAACTTTGTAAAATTAGTCATGGTTATGCAGTAAGCATAGGTATGAATATGGCTTTAAAGTTATCATTAAAAGAAGATTTTATAAAAAATGATTACTATGATAAGTTTATAAAAGTATGTAATATATATAATTTACCATTAAAATTTGAATTACCAATAGATACAAATAAAGTATTAAATAAAGATACAATAGAAAAAGAAATTTTAAATATAATGAAGAGTGATAAAAAAAATAGTTTTGGTAAAATTAATTTAGTTTTGCCTACTGACTTAGGAAAAGTAGATATAATAAATAATATAGATGAAGATAAAATACTTGAAATAATAAAGGAGTGTCAAAATGCTTAAAGGAAGTTTTGAACTTATAGGGGATAAGTCTATATCTCATAGAGCTATAATGTTTTCTTCAATATCAAAAGGACACAATAAAATAAGTAACTTCTTAATGGGAGAAGATTGTTTAAGTACAATATCTTGTTTTAGAAAAATGGGAGTAGATATAAATATTGATGGAAAAGATGTAATTGTAAAAGGAAATGGACTACATGGTTTAAAAAAGCCGACAGATATACTAGATGTAGGAAATTCAGGAACTACAATAAGACTTATAATGGGAATACTTGCAGGTAATGAGTTTGACGCTACATTAATAGGTGATGAATCAATAGGAAAGAGACCTATGAAAAGAGTAACAGAACCACTTAAAAGTATGGGATGTAGAATAGAAGGAAAAGATAATGAAAACTTAACACCTATAAAAATTTATGGTGGGAACTTAACTGGTATAGATTATAAAATGCCAGTTGCATCAGCACAAGTAAAGTCATCAATAATACTTGCTAGCCTTTATGCAAATGAAAAAAGCACTATTTATGAAAAAGTAAAAAGTAGAAATCATACAGAAATAATGCTTAAATCATTTGGAGCAGATATAGAAGTAGACGACTTAAAAATAAATATAAACCCAGTAGAACAACTGTATAGCAAAGATATTTATGTACCAGGAGATATATCTTCAGCAGCATTTATAATAGTTGGAGCTTTAATAAGTGAAAATTCTGAAGTTTTAATAAAAAATGTTGGATTAAATGAAACCAGAACTGGAATAATAGATGTAGTAAAAGATATGAATGGTAATATAGAAGTATTAAATCAGAGATTAGTAGGAGGTGAAGTTGTTGGAGATTTATTAGTAAAATATAGTCCCGATTTATCTTCAACTACAATAGACAAATCTATAATACCAAGATTAATAGATGAAATACCAGTAATAGCAGTGCTTGCAAGTCAAGCGCAAGGAACTACAATAATAAAGGATGCAAAAGAATTAAAAGTAAAAGAGAGTAATCGAATAAAAGCAACAGTAGACAACTTGAAAAAAATGGGTTGTGATATAGAAGAATTAGAAGATGGAATGGTTATAAAAGGCAAGTCACCTTTAAAAGGAGCATTTATAGAAACCTTTAAAGACCATAGAATAGCAATGGCATTTTCAATTGCTAATTTAGTATCAGATAAAGAGGTAATATTAAATAACAAAGAATGTATAGATATATCATTTCCAGGATATTTTGATTTACTAAAAAAATTGTCAAAATAAATAAATAATAAAGTATTTTAGATACTTAAATATTAATCAAAACTAAATGAAATTATTTGATTTAGTGATAAATATTATGTATAATTGTATGTTGTATACAATAATTTACAGGAGGAATTTTTATTATGAAATTACCAATAGCATTATCAAATAGACATATTCATTTAAGTAAAGAAGATATAAATACATTATTTGGAGCAGGTCATGAGTTAACTCATTTCAAGCCACTATCTCAACCAGGGCAATATGCTTGTGAAGAAAAAGTTGATTTAGTAGGACCAAAAGGCACTTTAAAAGGTGTTAGAGTTTTAGGGCCAGCTAGACCTTCTACACAAGTAGAAATATCTTTAGCAGATGGATTTACATTAGGTATAAAAGCTCCAATAAAAGAATCTGGAGATATAGCAGGAACTCCTGGAGTTAAATTAGTAGGACCAGCTGGAGAAGTTGAATTATCAGAAGGTGTTATAGTAGCTTCTAGACATATACATATGAGCGATGAAGATGCTAAAGCTTTCGGTGTAGCTGACAAGCAAATGGTAAAAGTTAGAACTTTTGGACCAAGAGCAGTTGTATTTGAAAATGTATTAGTAAGAGCTAACCCTAACTTTGCATTAGAAATGCACGTAGACGTTGAAGAAGGTAACGCTGCTGGAGTTAGAAATGGTGAAGAAGTAGAATTAATAGCTGAATAATTATATATAGAGTATAAATATATAACTTAAAAGGTACAGGATAAATTTATTCTGTGCCTTTTATACTATGTATGTATTAGAATTTTACTTAAATTAGAATTTATAAGTTAATAAAATATACAAAAATAATGTGTATTTGCTATAATAAAAAAGATTATAATAGATATAAAAGGAGAAATAAATATGAACAAAAGTATAGCACAAATGATAGACCATACAGTATTAAAAGCTGTAGCGACAACTGAAGATGTAAAGGCTATATGCAGTGAAGCTAAAGAATATAATTTCTTTTCAGTATGTATAAACCCAACTCACGTAGCATTAGCAAAAAAAGAATTAGAAGGAAGTGATGTAGCTGTTTGCACAGTTATAGGATTCCCATTAGGTGCTAATACACCACAAGTTAAAGCATTTGAAACTAAAGATGCTATAAAAAATGGTGCAGATGAAGTTGATATGGTTATAAATATTGGAGCACTAAAAGATAAAAACTATGATTTAGTATTTGAAGATATAAAAGCTGTTGTAGATGCAGCTAATAAAGAAGCTTTAGTAAAAGTAATAATCGAAACTTGTTACTTAACTGATGAAGAAAAAGTAAAAGCATGTGAATTAGCTGTAAAAGCTGGAACTGACTTTGTAAAAACTTCAACAGGATTTGGAACAGGTGGTTCAACTCCTGCTGATATAAAACTTATGAGAGAGACAGTAGGAATAAATATAGGAGTTAAAGCATCAGGTGGAGTTAGAAATAACAATGATGCAATAGCTGTAATAGAAGCTGGAGCAAGTAGAATAGGAGCAAGTGCATCTATTGCAATAGTAAGTGGAAACAATGAATCTGGAAGCGATTATTAAAAATAATAAAAAATAGAGAAAAAAGTTTTATATTGTAGAATTAAGGGTATATAGTGTTGTGTAAGTGAAAAAATAGTAAAAATTAAGTTTTTTACTTATAAAATAGATAATATTATTTAAACTATTATAGAAGAAGGATTTTTCTCTAAATGTATAGAATGTTTTCTTTATAATATAAATTATGTGTATATTTAGATTCTAATGTATATTCTATATATATGGCTAAATTACAAAATTATTTATAATTAATAACCTAAGTATTTAAGTACAATTGGAGTAATATATAAGGAGGATACATAATTATGGCTAAATTTATGAAAACAGTTGATGGAAATACAGCTGCGGCTCACGTTGCATATGCATTTACAGATGTAGCTGCGATATTTCCAATAACTCCATCAACAACGATGGCAGAAGTGGTTGATGAATGGGCAGCACAAGGAAGAAAAAATATATTTGGACAACAAGTTAATGTAGTTGAAATGCAATCAGAAGCAGGTGCTGCTGGAGCATTCCACGGTTCATTACAATCTGGAGCATTAACTACTACATTCACAGCATCACAAGGTTTATTATTAATGTTACCAAACATGTATAAAGTTTCAGGAGAGTTACTTCCAGGAGTATTCCATGTAAGTGCTCGTGCTCTTGCATCTCAAGCATTATCAATATTTGGTGACCATCAAGATGTTATGAGTGCTCGTGCAACTGGATGTGTATTATTAGCATCTGGATCAGTTCAAGAAGTTGCAGATATAGCACCGGTTGCTCATTTAGCAGCGATAGAAGGTAAATTACCTTTTATACATTTCTTTGATGGATTTAGAACATCTCATGAAATCCAAAAAGTTGAATTATTAGAAAATGAAGATTATGCAAGCTTACTAAATATGGAAGCTTTACAAGAGTTCAGAAATAAAGCTTTATCACCTAACCATCCTGTTACTCGTGGTACAGCACAAAATGATGATATATACTTCCAAACAAGAGAAGCTTCAAATAAATATTATAATAATATAGTAGGTATAGTCGAAGATTATATGAATAGAATCGGTGAATTAACAGGTAGACCTCATGGATTATTCGATTACTATGGAGCACAAGATGCTACAAACATAATAATAGCTATGGGTTCTGTTACAGAAGCTATAGAAGAAACAATAGACTACTTAAATGCTAAAGGTGAGAAATTAGGATTAGTAAAAGTTCACTTATATAGACCTTTCTCAACTAAGCACTTATTAAATGCTATACCAGCATCAGCTGAGAAAATATGTGTACTTGATAGAACTAAAGAGCCAGGTTCAATAGGAGAACCATTATACCTAGATGTACGTTCTGCATTCTATGAATCAGAAAAAGCACCAATGATAATAGGTGGTAGATACGGATTAGGGTCAAAAGATGTTACTCCAACAGATATAAAAACTGTATTTGATAATTTAGCTTCTGATAAGCCTAAAAACAACTTTACAGTAGGTATAGTTGACGATGTAACTAATACATCATTAACAACATGTGAACCAATAAAAATAGCTTCAGAAGGAACTATAAGATGTAAGTTCTGGGGATTAGGATCTGATGGTACAGTTGGAGCTAACAAGCAAGCTATAAAGATAATAGGAGACCATACAGACAAGTTTGCACAAGCTTACTTTGCATATGACTCTAAAAAATCTGGTGGTATAACTATGTCTCACT
>JAVXLU010000112.1:0-7577 GCA_036646635.1 Romboutsia sp. | reverse complement strand
AAATATAACCCCTCCCTTTAATCTCTATTAATCAAAATATGATATTAAAATATTTTTTGTTACTGTATAAAATAAAAAACAAAATATCTAGATAAATTTATCTAGACATTTTGTTTTTTATTTTATACATATGATTTTAATTTAGTTATTAGACTCTCCTTAGGCATAAATCCTATAATTTTTTCTACTGGCTCTCCGCCTTTGAAAACTATCATTGTTGGTACAGTGCTTACATCATATTTTCTCGCTATATCTAAACTTCGATCTATATCCACCTTCCCAAAATCAATTTGAGATCCCATATCACTTGCTACTTCATCAAATACTGGAGCTAGCATTTTACATGGTCCACACCAAGTAGCAAAAAAGTCTATTACGTATACTCCATCTCCACCTTCTACATTAGCTATAAATTCGTTTGTACTTAATATATTTGCCATATTTATTCTCCTTTAATTATAAATTTATTTTCTTCATATTTATTATTTACCTTTTTAATTATTTTACTGATTATTTTTTCTATTATCTTTTATATTATCTATTATTACTACTAAGCATAGCATAAAAGCCTCATCTTCAAAGTTTATATCAACACTATAATTATCCGTAAAAGCAAATAACTCTTTAGAGGCCGTAGCTACAACTTTATTACCCTTTAATATCTTATAATCAATTCCAAATATATCACCTATAATAATAAACTCACCATATTTACTCTCTATTTTTATATTATCTTTTAAGAAAGTAATCTTTTGATTAACTCTAGCTATGACATTATCATTTTCAAATATTTCATAATTACTCATAAATGTTAGTAATTTTTCTTTTACTCTATAAACTAGATGATTATCTTTTAAAATGTCAAATTGTAATCCTAAGCTTATAAATTTTTTATCTATAAAATAGGCATCTTTTTCATATTCATTTTTTATCCAGAAATCTTCTTTAAATTTGAATAATTTTGATTTCATATAATATCTCATTTTTTCCCCCCCTAATATTTTATATAGTGTTATTTATATTTTACCATATAAAAAAAATAAATTTCAATTTTCTATTTACATTTATTTTTTTTTATATTATAATGATTTTAGAGAAAACTTATACCAGCGGGTATAAGTCGACGCTAGCCCAAAAAAACATCTATCTTTGATAGGTGTTTTTTACATTTACCAAAGCTTTAAGGAAGGTATGTTATTATACCTTCCTTTTTTATACATTTAATATATAAGTTATTTTAGAATTTTTAATAGGTATGTTACTCCATTTCTGAAAGTCTCCATATTCCAGTTTTAGGACTTATAAACAAGTCTTCTCCTTTAAAATCTTTATGATCCTTCCATCCATTTTGAAGTATTGTTAATACTACAAAACTAGACTCAGCTAGTCCTGCATGTATTAATACTTTGGCTATTTTACCAAATCTCATCTCGCCTTTTTCTTTTAATAATTCTATTATCTTACATTGCATTACATCTATTTCTTCTTGAGTATATTTCATTCATTATCTCCTTTAATTCTACGTTTATATATTATTATACTCTTTTTTTATATATTATTGATTTTAAATTCAAATATTTCTTTTAATAATATAAAATCTATTGATAATTTTATATCCTTAACTACACCTTTTTATTAATATTTTATGAACAAATTTAACCTATCTTAATTAATATATAAAGTATAGATGAATACATAAGCTATATTTTAATATCTTATTTATAAATCGTTGTATACCTATACAAACCATGTTATTGTATTTAGATAGAATTTTTTTATATTAAGGGGGTCATTTATGACTAAGGATATGACTACTGGTAATCCAGTAAAGTTAATTTTATATTTCTCTATTCCTTTATTAATAGGAAATATATTTCAACAGTTTTACAGTATGGTTGATACAATAATAGTTGGGCGATTTCTTGGGGTTAAATCACTTGCAGCTGTTGGTTCGACTGGATCTATGACATTTTTGATAATCGGGTTTGTTTTAGGATTAAGTTCAGGATTTTCTGTTTTGGTTTCTCAAAAATTTGGTGCTAATGATGAAGATGGAGTTAAAAAAGCTGTAGCTAGTGCGGTAATACTATCAATTGTTTTATCAATTATAGTTACTATAATAAGTCTACTTACAGTAAAGCCGCTACTTAATTTAATAAATACTCCTGCCGATATTATAGATGATGCATCTAGCTATATTACAGTAATTTTTGCAGGTACCTCTGCAACATTTTTCTATAATATGATATCTGGTATTTTACGTTCACTTGGAGATAGTAAAACTCCACTATACTTTTTAGTTATTTCATCAATTTTAAATATAGTACTCGATTTATTATTTATCGTTAAGTTTTCTATGGGTGTTTCTGGTGCAGCTTACGCCACGGTTGTTTCACAGGCAGTTTCTGGATTATTATGTTTAATTTATACATCAAAGAAGTTTCCAATCTTAAAACTTGAAAAAAGACACTTTAAAATTGATACTGAATATTACAAACAACACTTAAAAATAGGTGTTCCAATGGCACTTCAGTTTTCAATAACATCTATCGGTGCAATTGTTCTTCAAGGTGCTGTTAATGAATTTGGATCAACTATTGTTGCAGCTCATACTGCTGCTTCAAAGGTTGAACAACTTGCTATGCAACCTAGTGTTACATTCGGTGTTACAATGGCTACTTATTCAGCACAAAATCTTGGTGCTGGAAGTATAGAACGTATTAAAGAAGGTGTTAGAAAATGTACTATGATTAATATAATCATAGGTATTATAGCAGGAATTTTACTTATATTATTTGGTGAAGTATTTATTAAGCTTTTTATATCAGATGCTAATCCAAGTATTATTGCTTATGCTAAACAATATCTTGCAATAGTATCATTTTTCTTTATTCCACTTAGCTTAATATTCATATATAGAAATAGTTTACAAGGTATGGGGTATACTTTTATACCTATGCTAGCTGGAGTTGCTGAGCTTGTTGCTAGGACAGTTGTTGCATTTACTTTACCTGTTTTAATAGGATATGCTGGTATTTGCCTAGCAGGTCCTATGGCTTGGATTGCTGCTGCGATTCCTTTAATATTTGATTATTCCAAAAAGATAAATATTCTCTCAGATACGTCTGAAAATTATTCAATTAATTTATCAGATTAATACCGAAAAATACACCTCTTAATTAAATTTAAGAGGTGTATTTTCGATTATTTTACTATTACTTTTATAAACTTTTTCTTTCCTATTTGAACTACTAATTCACCTTCAGCTACTACACTTTGTAAATCAGTAACTTTTTCTCCATTTACTTTAACTCCACCTTGAGTTGCTAATCTTCTCATTTCACTTTTACTTTGTACAAGCTTATTTTCAACTATTACTTGTGCTAAATCAAAGTTTTCATTGTTTATTTCTACAGTTAATATATCAACTGGTATTTGACCTTTTTGGAATACTGACTTAAATCTTTCTTCAGCAAAATCAGCTCTTTCTTCTCCATGGTATAATCTTACTATTTCTTTAGCTAAGTCCATTTTTACATTTCTTGGATTAACTCTGTCTTCTTTTAAGTCTTGTTCTATTTTATTAACTACATCAGGATGAATATCAGTTACTAAATTGTAGTATTTAACTATTAATTCATCTGGTATTTCCATAGATTTTTGATACATTATACCAGCTTCTTCATCTACTCCAATATAGTTACCTAAACTCTTACTCATCTTATTGACACCATCTAATCCTTCTAATAAAGGCATCATTATAACCACTTGTGATTCTTGGTTAAATTCTTTTTGAAGAGAACGACCCATAAGCAGGTTAAATCTTTGATCTGTTCCACCAAGTTCTATATCAGCATTTATAGCAACTGAGTCATATCCCTGCATTAATGGGTAGAAGAACTCATGAACTGATATTGGAGTATGATTTTCATATCTTTTCTTAAAGTCTTCTCTTTCTAACATTCTTGCTACTGTTATAGTTGCAGCTAATTTTACTACCTCTTCAAAATTTAATTTAGATAGCCACTCACTGTTAAATCTAACTTCTGTTTTATCTTTATCTAATACTTTAAATATTTGTTCTTCATAAGTTTTTGCATTTGCTAAAACTTGTTCAGTAGTTAATGCTTTTCTAGCACTTGACTTTCCAGTTGGATCTCCTATTTTACCAGTGAAATCTCCTATTAATATAACTATTTTATGTCCTAAATCTTGTAATTGTTTCATTTTTCTAAGGACTACTGTATGTCCTAAATGTATATCTGGAGCCGATGGATCTAGTCCTAATTTTACTACTAATTGACGACCTTCCTTATCAGCTTTTACTAATTTTTCCCTAAGATCTTTTTCATCTATTATATCATCTACACCTTTTAGTATTATTTTAACTTGTTCATCTAAATTTATCATTTTTATCCTCCTGTATTTTAAATAATATATAAAAAAAGCCCCCATCCTTATAAAAGGACGAGAGCATTACTCACGTGTTACCACCTTAGTTTATTAATATCTTTAAATATTAACCTCAGTAGGTATAATAGTCTATACCTTCGTACTGTAACGTGTACTACTACGTTAATCCCTACTAGTTGTTATCTTTTGGGATTACTGCTCTAAGATGTATTCAAACTAACTTCACTTGCTCCTCTCACCAACCGGAAACTCTCTGTTAGACTACATTAGTTTTACTTATTCTTTTCATAGCTTTTCGTATATTTTATTAACTCTAATATATTCTCAATTTAACATTTTGTCAACTATTTTCATTATTTTTTTTATATTTATAATTAAATATATAGTTATTTGCTTACTATATTAGTAGTATAATTATCTATTATAGATATTTGTTTTAATCGTATATTTACTCTTTTATCTAAAATTATATTTAATATAACTATTAATATTGTTGTAATCTTAAATAATGATATCAATAATATTATTGTAATTAAAGATAGTAATCTAGCATAGGATACCTTTTGATACTTAGATAAGATATAATTTTGAATCGCTGTGTATCCATCTCTTATTACAAAATAAAAACATAGATATTGAGTTGATATAAATATTGTTTTTAAATATACCCCATTTATATCTATACTTAATAACCCTAATATCTCTATTAAAATTAAGTAAATTGAACTCAAGTAAAATATTTTTTTAGAACAGCATATAAATCTTGAACAATTTCTAAAATTAGTTATTATAAAGTATTTTTCTTTGGCCTTTCCTTTTAGTATATTCAACTTTTTTGCTAGTAATAAGGATAATATGTATATACTAAATACAGTTCCCATTGGAAACAATCCTACAAATATATAATATATTATTTCACTATATCCCTTAAAAGGAAATAACTCTGCATATCCTTGAAATTCTTTCATAAAACTGTATCCTATAAGTTTAGATGCATATACATCTACAAATACCATAAGTATTATACCTAATATAGATCCATATATAATGTCATCCATAATTGTAGTTTCTTTTGACATAAGAAATCCACACATAATACCAAGTATTACACTTTGAGTTGCCCATATTGATGTACCTATATTTCCAAGTACTAATGCAATTATCAATAATGAACTTATTGATGCTAAAATAGAATATTTAAGGTCACATTTTAAACATATTATACAAAAAAATATCGGAACTATAAAATCTAAATAAATTGCATATCCAAAACCACTACCTACAGCAATTATCGTACTTACAATAAATAGTGATGATAACAGTCCTGCTTCTGTAAGTTTTTTGGTACTACTCACTTAAAATCCCCTCCTTTTATAAATATTAAGTATTTTTATATAATATATAATAATAGTACATAATAATATTTTTATAAAGGGGGGGATTAATATATCTAAAACTCATATTTATTTTTTATAGCATCTCTTACTATTTCTTTATCATCAAAATAGTATTTAGTATTTCCTATTATTTGATAATTTTCATGACCTTTTCCTGCTACTATTATTAAATCTTCACTCGTAGCTAATTCTATTGCTTTATAGATTGCTTCTTTTCTATTTTCTAATATAATATAATTTTTATTATTAATATCTATTCCATTTAATATATCCTTTATTATTAGATTTGAATCTTCAGTTCTTGGATTATCTGAAGTAATTATAGCTATATCAGAATTATTCTGTGCTATTTTACCCATTATAGGCCTTTTAGTTTTATCCCTATCACCACCACATCCAAATACTATTATTATCTTACCTTTTGCAAACTCTTTAGCTGTTGTGAGAATATTTTCTAACGCATCTGGTGTATGGGCATAATCTACTATTATATTAAGCTCTTTTTCATTTTTTATACTCTCAAATCTTCCTTCTACCCCTTTGGTAATTTTTAATTTTTCTTTTATTATTTCAATCGGTATTTTAAGTATATAGCAAGCCGCTATAATTCCTAATGAATTGTAAACACTAAATTTTCCAGGTATATTAACATATATCTCCTCTATATATGTTGGTGTTTTTAAAGTATATGAAACTCCATATGGATATAATTTTATATTACTCGCCATAAAATCAGCATCATTATTTATACCATATGTATATATAGGAACTTTTAAATTTTCTATATTACATTTTATTATCTTGCCTGCACTATCATCTATATTTATAATATTTGCTAAGCTAGTTTTATGAAATAATATTTCTTTTGTATTCCTATATTCATCTATATTTTTATGAAAATCTAAATGTTCAGGAGTTAAATTTGTAAATATTCCAATTTTAAAATTTATATCACCTACTCTATCTAAAGCTAAAGAATGAGATGAAACTTCCATAGTACAATACTTACAATTATTTTTTATCATATTATTAAAATACATTTGCAAATCTATACTTTCTGGAGTTGTATTATTAGATATTATTTGATTTTTTCCGTCTTCTATTTTAATAGTTCCTATTAATCCAACTTTTGAATTGTAATCTAATACTTGCTTCAATATCGTAGTTATGCTAGTCTTTCCATTAGTACCAGTTACACCTATTATGTCTAATTTATAAGTTGGATTATCATAAAAATTAGCAGCTATTTTTGACATTGATTTTCTTGTATCTTTAACTTGTATAAATGTATATTTGCTATTGTCTTCAATATTAACTTCATCTTGTATTAAAAATGCTCTTGCTCCATTTTCTATAGCTTTATTTATATACTTATGTCCATCTTTATCAAATCCTTTTATGCAAATAAATAAACTATTTTCTGTTACTTTGCGTGAATCATAATGTATTTTATCTATATCAATATTAATATTTCCTTTTACTTCTAACACATCTATATTTTGTATGAGTTTGTATAATTCCATAAAAAAACTCCTTTCACACTATTAATAAATTATATTTTCTCTCCATCATAAATATGAAATATAATTTATTAATTATATAAACTTTATTTAGAAGCTAATGACTTATTTAAGTATGTTTTTGATTGACTTTTTAATAATACTTATTTACAATATATTTAAGAGTTACATATTTAATAGAAATAATGATATTTGAAAATATCTTATGATGGTCAGAAGACATTTATGTTTTCTGGCTATTTTTGTT
>JAVXLU010000111.1:0-7629 GCA_036646635.1 Romboutsia sp. | reverse complement strand
AGATGATATACATATAGGTATAGGGAAAGGTATATTATCAAAAAATCATATTAAAGAAGTTCTCAAAATAGAAGCAGAATATATGGTTTTAGAGATTAATTATGAACATATTAAAGATACTATAAATAAATTAGATGCTATTGTAGGAGAGGTATAATTACCTCTTTTTCCTTTATTTTAGGAAAGAAAGGAATATTATTATGAAAAATATAAATCTAGATGAAGACTATTCAGGTAGAATATTAGAGGATTTAGCAAATCAAGTTTGTGATCAATATAATGGATATATAACCCTTGCAATTGTAAATAATAAATTAAGAGAATTAACATATGAAGTTGATAATGAATGTGATATTAAATTTTTAGATACAACAGATACAGATGGATTAAGAGTATATAAAAGGACCATGTCATTTATATTTATAATTGCATGTAAGGAACTTTTTAAAGATAGTAAAGTAGTTATAGAGCATTCTTTATCAAAGGGTCTATATTGTGATGTTCATTTAGGGAGATGCTTGACAGAAGAAGATGTAGAAAATGTAAAGGAAAGAATGTTAGAAATAATTGAAGCAGATTATAAAATAGAAAAGATATCTACAACTAAACAAGAAGCTATTAAAATATTTGAAGAGTATGGAATGTTAGAAAGAGCACAACTTTTAGAATATAAAGAATATGACGATGTAAAAATATATAAATGTAATAATAATATAGATCATTTTTATGGATATATGTTACCATCAACTGGATATATAAAAACATTTAATTTAAAACTATATAAAAATGGAATAATAGTATTAGGACCAAATCCACAAAATAAATCTATACCTGTAGAATTTGTACCTCAACTAAAATTAGCTAATGTATATCAGGAAGCTGAAATATGGTCTAAGCTTATAGGTGTAGATAAGGTTGTAACTCTTAATAAAATAATAGAGAATAAAGAATATGGAGAAATAATAAGAATAGTAGAGGCATTACATGAAAAAAAATTATCACAAATTGCAGATTTAATAAAAAATCAAGATAAAAGAGTAATACTTATAGCAGCTCCATCATCATCAGGAAAAACTAGTTTTGCTCATAGGCTATCTATACATCTTAGAGTGAATAATCTGAAACCAGTATCCATATCATTGGATGATTATTTTGTAAACAGAGAAGATACACCATTAGATGAATTTGGTAAATTGGATTTTGAATCTATATATGCTATAGACTTAGATAGATTTAATTCGGATCTAAAAAAATTATTGGACGGAGAAGAAATAAGTCTGCCTAAATTTAATTTTAAACTTGGAATAAGAGAAGAAACAAATAAAAAATTAAAAATTGAAAAAAATCAGCCGATAATTTTAGAGGGTATTCATGGTCTAAATCCAATGCTAACATCTTCTATAAAAGATGAAGATAAATTTAAAATATATATAAGTGCATTAACTCAAATAAATTTAGATGACCATAATAGAATACCAACAACAGATTTAAGACTTATTAGAAGAATGGTAAGAGATTATAATTTTAGAGGCTATAGTGCAGAAACAACAATTATGCAATGGGAATCTGTTAGAAGAGGGGAAAAGAAAAATATATTTCCTTATCAAGAAGAAGCGGATATAATATTTAACTCTGCTTGTGTTTACGAATTATCTGTATTAAAAAAATATGTTAAACCATTACTAGAAGAAATAACAAGAGATAATAAAGCATATATAGAAGCTAATAGATTATTAAAATTATTACAATATTTTGTTGAACTAGAAGATATATCAGATATACCATTAACTTCTATAATAAGAGAGTTTATAGGTGGAAGTAAAATAGTAGATTAATGTATAAAGGTCTTGATATTGACATAATATTAGGACCTTTTGTATTATAGATATACTATGTGTTTAGAAATATAACTAAATAAGGGGGTAAACGTATGGAAATAACGTTAGAAGAGATATTAAATATAAATAAAAAATACACAAATTACGGACAAGTTGCAAGTTATATACCAGAATTAAGAAATGCTCGTATCGATGATTTAGGTATATGTATAGTAGATAAAAATAATAATATGTATAAAGTAGGTGATTGTGATATAAAATTTACAATCCAAAGTATATCAAAAACAATAGTACTTGCTATGGCACTTATGGATAATGATTGGGCGTATGTTTTTTCAAAGGTTGGAATGGAACCAAGTGGAGATCCATTTAACTCAATAATGAAACTAGAAACTAATGATACAAAAAAGCCATGCAATCCTATGATAAATGCAGGTGCAATAGTTACAACATCACTTATAAAGGGTGATAGTGTAGCAGAAAAAGAACAAAGGATGTTAAAGTTTTTTAGGAAATTAGCTAAAAATGATAGCCTACAAATTAATCATGCAGTATATGAGTCAGAAAAAATGAGTGGTGACAGAAATAGAGCAATGGCATATTTATTAAAAAATGATGGGTTTATAGATGGTAATGTTGAAGAAGTACTAGATTTATACTTTAAACAATGTTCCATAGAAGTAGATGCAGTTGATTTAGCAAGAATAGGAATTAATCTTGCAAGTTGTGGTATAGATATAGAAACTGGAGAACGATTAATAAGTAAGCGTGTTTCAAGGATGGTAAAAACATTTATGGTTACATGTGGTATGTATGATGCTTCGGGTGAATTTGCTATAAAGGTTGGGATACCTGCAAAATCTGGAGTTGGTGGAGGTATAATGGCATCAGTTCCTAATCAAATGGGAATAGGAGTATATGGACCATCTTTAGATAAAAAAGGAAATAGTATTGCTGGAGTTAAGATACTAGAAGATTTATCGCAGAAATTAGAATTGAATATGTTTTAAAATATAGAATTTTTTGACAACTATAAAAGCTTACTATATAATTAATATAAATAGATTTATATGGGGGTGGGGGAATGAAAGAAGTACTTGTACTACGAGATTTGGAATGTATAAAAGCTATTGCACATCCTCGTAGGATAGATATACTAAAAACTTTTGAAAAATTACCACTATCAGCGAAGCAACTATCTCAATTATTAGATGAACCTCATGCTAAAATTAACTATCATATAAAAACACTTTATAAGGTTGGAATTTTAGAATTAGTTGAGGAAAAGATTAAATCGGGTATTGTTGAAAAATATTATTATCCAAAAGCAAAAAATATAGTAATTGGGAAAAAAGTTATAGATTTCTCTTTATATAATAAATCAGATCGTGAAGAATTATGTATATCTAGATTTGAAAATATGAGTGAAGTATTTTATAAAGCTGCAGAAAAAGAAATTTTAGAAACTGAAAGTGTGATTGATTATCATAATGTTTATCTTAACCAAGAAGAAATAAATGAGATAAATAATACAATGAAGACAAAGATAAAAGAGATTTTAATTAAAAAGGGAAATAGTAAGAAAGATGTTAAGTATAATATTGCTATACTTACAGTACCAATGTTAGAAAAACAAGAGTACAATATATAATAAGTATCAATTTTATTGATACTTATTTTTTTGGGTATAATTAAATTATATAAAATATATTAAAAGGACAATAAGGAGGAATTTACAATATGATTGTAATAGGACCACATATTTCAATAGCAAAAGGATTTAAAAAGGCAGCTGATATAGCAGTAGAAATAGGGGCGAATACATTTCAGTTTTTTAGTAGAAATCCAAGAGGTGGAAATGCTAAAGAATTTGATGAAAAGGATATAGCAAAATTCCAAAAAATAAGAGAAGAAAATAAATTAGGACCTTTATTAGCTCATGCACCATATACTATGAATTTAGGTGGGGCTAAGGATGAAGTTTATGAATTTGCTAGAAAAGTAATAAAAGAAGATATAAAAAGAATGGATTCTTTAGGAATAGAGTATATGTGTTTTCATCCAGGGAGTCATGTAGGTGGTGGAATTGATTTTGGAATACAAAGAATAGTAGAGGCTTTAAATGAAGCATTAACAGGAGAAGAAAATATAACTTTACTTCTTGAAACTATGTCTGGAAAAGGAACTGAAATAGGTTTTGATTTTAATCAATTGAAAAAAATTATAGATAGTGTTGAACATAATGAAAAAATTGGTGTTTGTTTAGATACTTGTCATGTATTTTCATCTGGATATGATATAGTAAATGATTTAGATGGTGTATTAGATGAATTTGATAAAATAGTAGGATTAGATAGATTAAAAACAATACATTTAAATGATAGCTTAATGCCATTTGGAGATAAAAAAGATAGGCATGCTGTAATTGGAGAAGGTAAAATTGGGTTAGAGGCTTTAATTAATTTTATGAAGCATCCTAAAATAAGCCATTTACCATTTTTCTTAGAAACTCCACTTGAAGATGAAGGTCATAAAATAGAAATAGCTATGATAAGAGATATATTAAATGATGATTTTAATAAACTTATATAAATAAGGATTGTACAATTTAAAAATGATAATAATAAAGAGAGTGTCAAAAGTGATTTAATCATTAAGTGATGCTCTTTTTGTATATACTAAAAATGAGCAATCTCATATTTTGAGATAGCCCATTTATATTTTGATTTATTATTTTAAATTAATACTATAACATACATTGTATTTTGAAAGAGGGTAAAGTTCTATTTCTACACGTGGATTTTCTTTATCTATAAAGTCAAATAATAAAACCGGTTTTAATTGTTTATCATTTTTTATAATACCACTTTTTTCAATGCCATCACAGATACTTTTAGGATAATTGTGTAAATCACCCATACGTTTGTTAGGAAAATATAATTTTAGGACAGTAATTAAATCTTCTTCAATAGTATCTCCATAGTATTGTTGATTTATATATCCTGCAATCATGTTTTCATAAGCTAGATATTTAGAATGTTTGCCGGTTGATGGCATCCATGCTTGTCCATGAATATTGTGAAGTTTAAAGTTAGATTTACTTATAGGTCTACCTGGTATTGTCAATTTAATCAAATTATCACCATCCTTATACTCTAGTTATTATAAAACTAAAATGATATTAATGAAAGGATATTTTATGAACAAGGAAGAATTAAAAGAATTTTGTAAGCATATGGGGTTGAAATGTGTAGGAATAGCTGATGTGGGTCCATATAAT
The DNA here is from genome assembly GCA_036646635.1 of Romboutsia sp. Lineage (GTDB taxonomy): Bacteria > Bacillota > Clostridia > Peptostreptococcales > Peptostreptococcaceae > Faecalimicrobium. The sequence goes on along the minus strand of JAVXLU010000111.1, from coordinate 2,511 downwards.
AATTTAGAAAGAGTAATAAAACAAAGATTATCTAATGGACATATAACAGGTATGGAAGAACCTATATTACAAAATAGAATAGACCCTAAAAATACAATGGAAAATGCAAAGTCAATAATAGTATGTGCATTTCCATATTATTCAGGAAGTGAAGAAATTGGAAATTTATCTAAGTATTGTTATGGAGAAGACTATCATATAGTAATAAAAGAAATATTACAAAAAATATGTAATCATCTTACTGATAATATAGAAAAATTTGAATATAAATATTTTACGGATAATGGTCCTTTAGTAGACAGACATCTAGCGTATTTGTCGGGAATTGGATATTTCGGTATCAATAATAATATTATTACAGATGAATATGGTTCATATGTATTTATAGGTTATATAATAAATAATTATGAATTTCATATTGATGAACCATTACCTAAAACATGTATAAAATGTGGGAAATGTGTAAAATATTGTCCGGGAAATGCTCTTTTAGGTAATTTTGAAATGAATCCTAAAAGATGTTTGTCATATATAACACAAAAAAAAGGAGAATTGACTAAAGAAGAAATAAGAATATTAAAAAGTGAAAAAAAAGTATTTGGATGTGATATATGTCAAGATGTATGTCCTCATAATAAAAATATACCTATAACAAACATTAAAGAATTTAAAGAAAATATAATGACTAACTTAGAATATAAAGAAATAAATTCTATTTCAAATAAAGAATTTAAAAGAAGATACGGGAATAAAGCTTTTAGCTGGAGAGGTAAAAATATAATAAAAAGAAATATAGAGTTGATTTTAGAAAATCCTGAGAATTAATAGTTCTCAGGATTTTTATATTTTTTAATAAAATGTACAAATCACCAAAAAAAGAAATATGAATAAAATTAGAGTATATATTATTTATCAATAATAAATAATTAGCATCAAATAATAAATAGACAACAAGTATAAGGAAGTAATATCATATATTAAATAATAGAGTACTATTATAAGTATCTAGCTTGTAATAAATGTATTTAGTTTAAGTAATTGAAAGAGAATATTATAAAGGGGAGAAGGTGGAAGTATATTGTTAAAGTATAATAATACATCTGAAATAGAACCTCTAGAAAGCATATTAGGCCAAAAAAGAGCTATAAATGCTATGGAGATTGGATTAAAAATTGATAATCCAGCATACAATATATATCTAGCAGGTGAGTCAGGTACAGGAAAAACAACATATGCTACAAAGGTGTTAAAAAAATATGCCTCTGAAAAAAGTTCACATAAAGATTGGTGTTATGTATATAACTTTGAACAAAGTAGAGAACCTCTTATAATTGGATTAGAAAAAGGGTTAGGAAGAACTTTTAAAAAAGATATTGAAAAATTAATTGAGACTCTTTTAGATGAATTGAGAGATACTTTTGAAAGTGAAGATTTTGAAATAGGAAGAAATCAAGTTATTGAAGAATATGAAATAGAAAAAGAGATTTTATTAAAAAAAATTAAAAAGTATGGGGAAGAAAAAGGATTTAAATTGAAAAATAGTAAGGTTGGTATGGTATTTATTCCAATAAAGGATAATACACAAGATGATAAAGATGAAGAGAAATCAGATGAAGAATTCTATAAAGTTAAAAAAGAATTAGAAAATATGGCAATACAGGTTGTATATAAAATAAGGGATTTAGAAGATGACGAAAAAGAAGCATTACTTGATTTAGAAGAAGAAGTAGCTAAATTCGTAATAGATCCGTATATTGAAGTTTTGATTGAAAAATACAATGATTATGAAAAAGTAAAAACGTATTTAAACAATATGAGAAAAGATATATTAGAATATGTATATTTATTTTATCTAGATGAAGAAGATTTAAAAGATAAATATGATAAAGAACATTTTATGAAATATAAAGTAAATCTATTTGTAGATAATGGAATTGATAAAGAAAATTCTTCAGCACCAGTAATATTTGAAATAAATCCTAGTCCATCAAATTTATTTGGTAAAGCTGAATATGATTATTATAATGGAAATGTGAAGACTGATTTTACTAAATTAATACCAGGTGCAGTTCATAAAGCTAATGGAGGATATTTAGTTTTATATGTAGATCAACTTTTAAAATATTCTTTATCTTGGGATATGTTAAAGAGAACGATTCAGTCTAGAAAGATAGGTGTAGATACTCAAACATCCATAAAGCCAGAAAGTATGCCAATAGATATGAAGGTTATGATCCTGATTTTAGTAAATACTTCAAAGTATTTGTAGATTTTGATGATGAAATGGATAAAAATGAGGTTAATGAATATGGTATAGCAAGATTTATAGCTTTTCAATGTGGAAAAAATAATTTTAAGCATTTCACATATGATGCTGTTCGAGAAATAGTTAAATTTAGCACAAGGATTACAGGAGATAGCTATAAATTATCTACTAGATTTAATAAAATAATGGAAGTAATAATAGAAGGAAATGCTTATGCACAAATTAGAGAAGTAGAATATGTAGAT
>JAVXLU010000110.1:0-7635 GCA_036646635.1 Romboutsia sp. | reverse complement strand
TTAAAAGTAACTTTTTATATTGTTCCACTTCTACTGGTTTGGAAAATACATAGCCCTGTATAATTTCACACCCTATATTTTTTAATATCTCAACTTGACTAATATTCTCTACACCTTCACATACCGTATATAAACTTAAATTTTTTGATAAATCTAGTATTGATTTTACCATTAATTTTGTTTTATCATTATTTTCAATATCTTGTAACAGTGACCTGTCTAGTTTTAATACATCTATTTGCATATCTTTTAAACTACTTAGATTTGAATTTCCAGTTCCAAAATCGTCCATAGCTACTTTCATTCCTAATAATTTTATTTCAGCTATTTTTTCATTTATAAATTCAGTATCATTTAATGCTGTTGATTCTGTAATTTCTATTTCTATTAATTTAGGGTCAATTTTATATTTATATATTCCAAATTTAAGCATATCTACTAAATCTTGTTGATACAATTCTACTCTTGATAAATTTATGGCAATTGGCACAACCTCTATACCTTCATCAATCCATCCTCTAAGCCTTATACACACTTCTTCAAATACCCACTGACCTATATTATTTATAAGTCTAGTTTTTTCAGCTAATGGTATAAATTCAACTGGACTTACCATTCCTATATCTGGGTGCATCCATCTAATTAAAGCCTCTGACCCTACTATTTTATCCGTATTTATATTAAACTTAGGCTGATAGAATAGATAAAATTCCTTATTTTTTACAGCTGAAAATAAATCTATTTCCATTTGTATTATTTTCTTTTTTTGTTTGCTCATTTTTTCATCAAATACTACATAGTTTTCATATCTATTTTCTTTTGCTTTTAATCTAGCCATACCAGCATTATCTACTATTTTCTTTATGTTTATTTCTTCATTCTCTATATTATATATACCTATTGATAAGTCCACATTTATTTCTAAATTAAAATTTTTAGTGCTTTCTATATTCCCTATTTTTTTCTTTATAAATTCTGCTAATTGAGCTATGTTAAATTCATTTTCTTTAATCTCTATTAATAACCCAAAAACATCACCATTAAGTCTTCCTAATATTACATCATCTTTAAAATAACATTGTATATTCTCGAAATAGTATTGTAAATTTTTAGATATTATTTTTATAATTTCATCTCCAATTTTATATCCATATATATCATTTGTTAATTTAAATTTATCTATATCAAAACATACAAGAACATAATGTCTATTCTTATACTTTAAAAGAGTATCCTCTACTGTTAAAATAAACTTTTTATAATTCATAAGTCCAGTTAATTCATCTTTAAATGCCATATCCAGAATTTTTTTTTCATTTGTTTTATGTATTCTAGATATATACAAACTTATACTTAGACATAAAAATATTGCTAAGGTTATTATGATTATAATAATATTGATATTTTCTTGAGCTTCTAAAAATATATCTTCACTTGCAATCGCTGTTACAGCGTACCAATTACTATCATATATTTTAGTAAACTCAAGATAATTTTCTTTACCTTGCATATTACATTTTATAGAAAAATATCTATTTTCTTTATATTCATTTTTAATACTATCAACAGAATTTTTATCAAAATCATTATATAAATTTGAGTGTTCTTTATTTTTATTTGTTGAAAATAATATATCACCCGATTTATTTATAATGTATGAAAAGCCTTTGTTTTTGTATATACCTTGTGATAATTGATTTTCTATTAATTTTGTATTATATACGCCACAAATAACTCCTAATATCTCATTATTCTCAATTATAGGTATTGAATATAATATTACTTTACCATTGGCTAATTCACTTTTTATCGGTTCTGATACACTCTTATTTTTTTCTTTAACTATGCTTTTTAAAATTTTACTTTCATTTAGAAAAATTTCTTCACCTGAAGTATTTATAACTTTTCCTTCTGTGTCTATAACTAGTATTTCTTTAAATACACTTTCTTTAATTTCATTACTTAATATATTTTTTTCAATACTAATTTTATTATTTTCATCAATTTTAACTTTACTACTTATAAAATTTAGTTCACTCATACAATTTTTTATTTCATTACCTATATTATTAGATATTTGTAAAGTAACTTCTTTTATATGTTCTCTATTTTGTGTTATACTCTTTTTTAATATATTTTTAGAGTAACAAATTGTGCTCATAACTACTGTTCCAAGCAATAATATCATAATACATATGATTATTTTATTATTGATACTTTTACATCTCTTCATAATATACCCCAGACTCTATACAGATTTATAGATTATATATATTGATTAGCATTTTCACCCCATATTTTAACATTTTTCAACATATTATTAATTATATGTTAGTATACAATCTAAATCAATATATAAAAAAATTCGCTTCGCTCATGTCGCCAACCGCTTCGCCAGTTGCTCAAATGTCCTTTTCCCTTATATGTAAAAAAGACTATCTCAAATTTGAAATAGTCCTTTTATAGTTATTTTGATTGTTCATCTAAAAATGATAACACACCTTGTGCTATTCCATCTGCTAGTTTAGATTGATATATTTCATCTAATAGCTTTTCTGATTCTTTTTTATTAGTTATAAATCCACATTCAACTAATACTGCTGGCATACGTGACTCTTTTAAGACTTGATATATATCTTCTCTAATGCCTCTATCCCTTATAGCCACATAAGAACCTATTGTATCTTGTACAATCTTTGCAAGTTTATCTGAACCATCTGTGGCACCTTTTCTATAATAAGTTTCTAATCCATATGCACTCTCTCCGCCACCTTCAGCATTTACATGAATTGATACTAAAGCATCTACATTTTGTGTATTTGCCATCTGGGACCTATCAGCTAAACTTACATATTTATCTTCAGTTCTAGATATTATAACTTGCACATCACTTTGCTTTGATAGTTTCATAGCAACTTTCTTTCCAATTGCCAGTGCAATGTCTTTTTCATATATTGTACGAGATTTATTTTGAGTACCTTTTTCATACCCACCATGACCTGGATCTACTAAAATTGTATACTTTTTTCCTATTTTATCTTCATTCTCTATTTCAAGTTCAAATTGTTTTTCTTTGATTTTTTCTTCTTCTTTTATAATTTCTTTATTTTCTTTATTTTTCATCACTTGATTAACACCAAGTGCAAGATTACCTGCTCCAAGTACAAAAATACCTAAAAAACAAATTAGTATTATTACCTTAGTTTTATTTACTCTTTTCTTTTTGGTAGTTTTTTTATTCTTAGCTATTTTTTTAGTTTTTTTATTAGTTCCTGACATGTCTTTACCTTTCTAGGATGAATTTACTTTTTTATAAATGCTTACTTTAAGTATTTTAACACCCTAGACGTCATTTTTCAACAGGTTCAGATACATAGTTATCTATTTATTACAAATTTACCCGCCAAGAGTTATATCTTGAGTATTAAACCAATTAAATGCATCTGTCATATGATTTTCTTTAAAGTCTGGCCAATAATCATCTATTACATAAAAATCTGCATAAATAGACTGAACTGGTAAAAATCCACTTAATCTTCTTCTACCACCCCATCTTATTATTAAGTCTAATCTTGATATATCAAATGATTGTATATTATCTTGTATATTATTTTTATTTACATTTTCTGCATCAGCTAAAGTATTCAAATCCCAATGCCATCCATAGTTTACCAATATATTTGCTCTTATTTGACCCTCTTTAGATTCAGTTCTTTTTGTATAAGGTAATAATTCTTTAGGAAACATTGGTGATTTTGTATTTCCCATTACTAAAAGTCCTGCTCCTTCTTTTGCTAGCATATTTGCTGCATCAATACATGCTTGAGTAAATGCTTGTGTTTGATAAGATGGTCTTTTAGCATTATCAGTAGTAAATCCATAAAATGTAACCTCTTCTACCCCCATATCCCTACATGACCTATAAGCATCTAGTCCTGGGTCTAAACCATTATCATATCCTTTATCTTTAGTCATACCTTTATTTTCTGCCCATCTACGATTTCCATCAGGTATTATACCTACATGTTTTGGTATTCTCATATATATACACCTCTCTTTTTAATGATTATTTACAGATTTTAGGAATAATAGTCTTATTTATAAGAAATAATATATCTATATATAATTTTCACATTGATTTTTATAGATTTTAATAGTAGACTATTATGTAATTATTACCATAGATATTTTTTAATAAAATATACTATCAAATTTTGCTAGGAGGTAAATTTATGAAGAAATTATTAGTTTTATTTTCACTAGTACTATCAATTGGACTAGTTGGATGTACTTCTAAAGAAGAAGTTAAGGATATTCCTGTTGATGACATAAAAAGTGTTATTAACAATGAAACACTTTTACCTAACCAACCAGTTTTAGATACACCTGCTAAAGACTTCCATGCTTTTGAAAAAGTAGCAGAAAATATTAAAGAAGGTTTCGTTTTACAAGCTGGTATAAATATAAGATTACAAGATGTATTTGTAGTTAAAACTGATGATGTTGAAAAAATAAAAACAGAAATAGAAAGTTACAAAGAAAACTCTTTAAAGATGTTTGCTGATGGATACGGTGGCGAGGAGAATATAACTGCTGTTTCTGAATCTATATTAGCAAGTAAAGGTAACTATGTTTACTTTATAGCTACTAATAATGCAAAAGATATTGAAGCTAAAATACTTGAAACTTTAAAGTAATTACATAACTAAAATTAAATTATTATTTTGCTTTATGAACTAATAAAAGACCTTTATAATAAAAAGGTCTTTTATTATATATTAAATTTAATTGAAAGTTGGTGATATATTGGTTTTCAGTAGTATAACATTTTTATTTTACTTCCTACCTTTAGTATTATTTTGTTATTTTATATCCCCTTATAAATTTAAAAATCTTACTCTTCTAATTTTCAGTTTGATTTTTTACGCTTGGGGAGAACCTATTTACATATTAGTTATGTTGTTTTCATGTATCGTTGATTACACTAATGCCTTAATAATAGATAAGTATAGAGGAACTTTAAAAGCTAAACTAGCTTTACTTTCTTCAATTATTATAAATTTAAGTTTACTAGGATTTTTCAAATATAGTGATTTTATTATATCTATTTTAAATGATTTATTAAACACAAGTATCCCTTTACTTAAAATAACTTTACCTATTGGAATAAGTTTTTATACTTTTCAAACTATGTCCTATTGTATAGATGTGTATAAAAATGAAGCACCTATTCAAAGAAATATTATTTCCCTAGGAACTTTCGTTACTTTATTTCCACAACTTGTAGCAGGTCCAATAGTTAGATATTCTGATATTTCAAAAGAGCTAAATCATAGAACTCATAGTATAGATAAGATTTATGATGGTATTTATAGATTTATAATAGGATTATCTAAAAAGATATTATTAGCTAATAATTTAGGTGTTATTTGGACTAGTATAAAAGATACGCCTTACAATACTATTTCTAATGCTACCGCTTGGCTTGGTATAATTTGTTTTACACTCCAAATATACTTTGATTTTTCTGGATACTCTGATATGGCTATCGGCCTTGGGAAACTATTTGGATTTAGCTTTTTAGAAAACTTTAACTTCCCTTATGTATCAAAATCAATAACTGAATTTTGGAGAAGATGGCATATGTCATTAGGTATTTGGTTTAAAGATTATGTATATATTCCTCTTGGTGGAAATAAATGTTCTAAGTCTAGATGGTTTCTAAATATTTTTATAGTATGGTTTTTAACTGGACTTTGGCATGGAGCTAGTTTTAATTTTATTTTATGGGGACTTTATTTTGGTATTATCTTAGTTTTAGAAAAGTTATTTTTACTCAAACTAATAGATAAGATTCCTAATTTATTAAAACATTTTTATGTTATGTTTTTAATCATAGTCAGTTTTGTTATCTTTGATATTACAAATTTTAAAGATATATTTGATTATTTTAATGCCATGTTTAATATTAATAATACTTTTATTGATAAATCTTTTTATTATTATCTAGTTCCTAATATAGTTTTATTAATAATTTCTATAATAGCATCTACTCCTGTTATAAAAATTATTTTAGATAATAACAAATATATTAGATTTTTTGCTTTAGTATTTGGTTTTATTATTTCCTGTGCATTTTTAGTGGATTCATCTTTTAATCCATTTTTATATTTCAGATTTTAGAAATGGTAGGTGATTAAATGAATAAAAAAAATAATGAACTTCTTAAATATATAACTATTGGATTTTTTGTTGTAGCTATTTTTATAGTTCCTATTATAACTTTAAGTACTCCTGATAATAAGATAAATGAAGTAGAAAATAAAATACTTACTCAATTTCCTGAGTTGTCATTTGATAGTGTAGAAAGTAAAAGATTTATGAAAAATTTCGATAAATATACTTCTGACCAGTTTCCTTTTAGAACTAATTTTATAGAAATCAAAAATATTTATAGTTATGCTCTTGGTAATCGTGAATTTAGGGATATTTATATTAATAAAAATGGTCGCCTTATGGAGAAATTCATTATTGATAAAAATATTATAGACAAAAATATTTCCCAGGCAACAAATATATCTAATTATATTTATAATAACTACAATATAAACTCTAAATTAATGCTAATACCTACGTCTATATCTTTTTATGGAGATTCTCTTCCTTATTGGTGTTATAGCGATAATCAAGAAAATATTATAAATTCCATAGATAAAATTATAAGTACTACTTCATCAAGTCTTAATTTTTATAGTCCATACAAGGCTTTAGATAAAAATAAAGATAAATACATCTACTTTAACACTGACCACCACTGGACACAGCTCGGTGCTAAAATAGCTTATGATGATATGTATAATTCTAATTCTAATTCTAATAATTTATCCTATGATAAAGTATCTAGTGATTTTTTAGGAACTTATTATTCAAAAGCAATATTGCCTAAAATAAAAAGTGATGATATTTATGCTTATAAAGATTTTAGTAATTTTAAAATATCCATAGATTTTAATGAAAAGTTTAATACTCTTTATGATAGTAGTAAATTAAAAGGAAAAAATAAATATCAGTATTTCCTTCATGGAGACCCTGCTTTTGCAGTTATTGATGGAAATATTAATAGTACTAATGAAATATTAATATTTAAAGATTCTTATGCTCATAGTTTTATACCATTTTTAACTAATGATTACAAAAAGATTCATATTATAGACCCTAGGTACTATACACTTGATATTGATAATTATCTAAGTAAAAATAAATCTATTAACGAAGTCTTATTTATCAATAATATACAAAGTTTTAATTCTATTGATTTATACAACAAGCTACTAAGTGCAAAACCTTAGTAGCTTGTTGTATAATATCTTATTTAATATCATTGCTTTTAACAGTTGATTCCTTAGAAATTCCAGTATAACTAACTTTCATACGTTTATTCTTTTTACCATATCCATAGATACTTTTATATTTTTGAATAAATCCAATAGATATAAAAATAGTTAAAATTTCAGCTAAAAAAACAGATAACCATACTCCATTTACACCTAAAACTTTAGGTAATAAAATTATACCTGCTACCTTGACACACTCCCCATAGATAAATCTAGGGGATTCTTGGTGGCTAACTCACTT
>JAVXLU010000109.1:0-7665 GCA_036646635.1 Romboutsia sp. | reverse complement strand
TATATTTATTATATTAAAATAGAAGATGAGCAAACATCTTCTATTTTTGATCTATATAGCCCTTGTATATTCTTTTAGCCATTCTTGTTCTTCATTATTTAAAAATGGAGATATTTTTTCGTACACTTCTTTATGGTAATTATTTAAATATTTTTTTTCATCTTCCATCATAATATTTGGATCGATAGCATCTAAATCAATTGGTGCAAATGTTACTACTTCAAAATCCATAAATTGACCGTATTCATTTTTTTCAGCTTTTCTAACTACTATCTCATTTTCAATTCTGATTCCATGGGAACCTTCTATATATACTCCTGGTTCATTTGTAGTTACCATACCATCTTCAAGTATACAACTATCCTCTCTATCTGTTACTACCTTCCATCTAAATCCATTTGGGCCTTCATGAACATTCAATACAAATCCTATTCCATGACCCGTTCCACATTTATAATCTATATTTCCATTCCATATTGGACTTCTTGCAAGTATATCTAAATTATAGCCTCTACATCCATATAAAAACTTAACCATAGATAATCTTATAAGTCCCCTAGTAACATTCGTGTAATGTACTTTTATTTCATTAGATATAGGCCCTAATGCAAATGTTCTTGTTATATCTGTTGTTCCATCGTAGTATTGACCACCAGAATCTACTAATAATAAATCTTTTGCTTCTAATTTATAATTAGTTTCTTCTGTTGCGCTATAATGCATCATAGCTGCATGTTCTTTATATCCTGCTATTGTATCAAAACTAGGTTCTATAAATTTATCTTGGTCACGTCTAAAATCTTCTAACTTCTTAGTAGCACTTAATTCACTAATTTCTATTTTTCCTACATTAGTTTTTAACCAATACATAAATTTAGTAACAGCTACCCCATCTTTTATATGACTATTTCTTATATTTTCCAATTCCACTTTATTTTTTATTGCTTTAAACATTACAGTAGGATTAGTTTCTTCTATTTTTTGAATATTAGATGGAATATTATTGTATATTGAATAATTTACTTTAGCTGGATCTAATAAAATAGATTCATTATCTTTTATACATTTTACAAATTCATAAATTTCGTCATATGGCTTTATCACAACATTTTCTTTTTTAAATTCCATCTTTATTTCATCATTTAATTTAGATTCATCTACAAATAAATATACACTATCTAAATCTATAATTGCATATGAAAGTACAACAGGATTAGATTTAACATCTCCACCTCTTATATTAAATAACCAAGCTATATCATCTAATGTTGTTATTATATGCATTGTAGACTTCTTAATTTTTATAGATTCTCTTAACCTTAATAATTTTTCACTAAAACTTTCACCTGTATATTCTTTATCTAATAAAAATGCTTTTTCATTAGGTAATACAGTTCTATAATCCCATATTTCATTTACTAAATCATAATTATATTCTATTTCTATATTTTTAAATGCTAATTTATTAGCTAAATTTTTACCTTCTTTAGCACATATTACTTTTCCATCAAACCCTAATTTTGAATCTCTTTTCATATTTTCTACTATGTATTCTTCTACTGTAAGTACATTTTCTTCACCTATTTTAAATAACTTTATACCACTATCTTTTAATTGATTTTCTGCTTGTATAAAATACCTTCCATCTGTCCATAATCCAACTTCATCTTGGGTTACTATTACAGTTCCCGCGGAACCTGTAAATCCAGATATAAATTCTCTGCTTTTAAAATAATCTCCTACATATTCACTTTGATGATAATCTGAAGATGGTATTATATAAGCATAGATATCCCTTTCTTTCATTATATTTCTTAATTTTAAAATTTTATCTTTTATCATAAAAATATCTCCTTTTTAGTTATATTAATTTTATTTATATAATAGTTATATTTTCTTTGTTAAGTTCTTTAGAATTATTCAATACAGACTTTATTCTCGTTGGATTACTTTCTAATATAAATATTTTTTCTCCTAAACACAAAGCTTCATCAATATCATGTGTTACGAATAATACAGTTCTTTCTTCTTTCTTTAATATATCTTTAAGATTATTTATTATATTTTTTTTATTTACTATATCAATTGATTTAAATGGTTCATCCATTATAATAATTTTCGAAGGATATATTAAAGCTCTAGCAATATTTACTCTTTGTCTTATGCCACCACTTAACATTTGAGGGTAATATTCTTTATATTTAATAATATCAAGAAATTTTAAATATGTATCAATTATTTTAATTAAATCATTTTTTTTATAATAATTTTTAGAAACCAATCTTATATTTTCTTCAACTGTTAACCACTCTACTAATCTATCTTCTTGAAATATATAACTTATATCTAAATTTTCTATAGTTTTAAAATTATCACTATCATTTTTGGTTATACCACTTATTATATTTAAAAGTGTAGTTTTACCACATCCTGATTTACCAAGTATGCAGTTAACCTTATTTTTATAAAAATCTATATTAAAATCTTTAAATAAAACATTATCATTATAACTTTTGTTTATATTATTAATTTTAAGCACTAGCTCTTCCATCTAAAAGTTCTCCTTAATAATATTTTTTGAAAACAATCTAAAATTATAGAAATTAGTAATATTATTATAATCCATGCAAATATCCCAGAAGTATTAAAATTAATTTTTTCAACTTGTATCATAGTTCCTATTCCATATGTTGGTTGTCCGTATACTTCTCCAGCTATAACTACTTTTAAAGCTAGAGATAATGTCGATATTATAATAGGTATCATACTAAACTTTACAGTCGGTAAATAAATTTTTAATATTTTATCCTTTATTCCTATTTTATATATTTGACTCATTTCTAATAATTGCTTATCCATATTTAATATAGATCCTAATACAGCATCATACAATATCGGTATTACTATCGAAAATCCAACTATAAATGGTGCGCTATCTTTATCAAACCAAACTAAAACTAATAAAATTAGTATCATTGTAGGCATGGATTCTAAAATTTTATTTATAGGTATTAAAAAATTTCTAATAAATTTATTGCTATAAGATATTATTCCTATATTTATTGATAAAAATAAAGCTGATAAAAAGCTAAGTAGACTTCTTCCTATAGAATAAATTATATCTAAATAAAATCTTTTCGCTACAACTATTTCTTCTAAACTCTCTAATACTTGAGTTATAGTTGGCAGATATATTTCATTATTTACTTTAATAGCTATAATTTGCCATAAAAATAATAGAATAACACATGAAAGTGTTATCTCTATTTTATCTTTATTTTGAAATGAAGTATATTCCTTCATCTGGTAATTTTCCTCCTATAGCTTTAACATCAAAATTAAATAACTTTTTATAATAGTCATTATAATCCTTAGTCATATCCTTAATTGGTATAAATTTCAAGTTAGCTCTTTTCATACCTTGACTTATAATAGTCGGTTCAACAGAAATACCTATTTCTTTAGAATAGTTTCCAACTTCATCATAATTATTATTAGCCCACTTCATACTGTTTTCTATTTGCTCTAAAAATAAATTTATAAATTCTTTATCTTCTTTAATTAAGTCAGTATTTACTATTATTGTTGATTGAGGATATCCTTCTTTTGAATTAGTATTATCTTTCCATTCATCGTTTAAACTTTTTATTATTTTCATTTTTTCATTTTTGTTTAACAATCCTGTCAATGCCGGTTCTGGAACAAATCCTGTACTTATTTTGCCCATTGCTAAAAGTGGTACTAATTCATTTGCTGAATTAACATAATTGAAGTTTATTTTTTCTAAATCTACACCTTTATCTTTTAAAACTGTTTGAACAGTTATATCTGGAGTTAAACCTTTACCTGTATTTCCTACTTCCATGCCCTCTAAATCAGATAATTCTTTAATATCTTCTGTTGATACTAGATAAAAAGATCCCATTCCTATCGTCCCTGCTATTTGATAGTTAGAAGTCTTATTATATGCTATTGATGCCATATTAGATGGCACTATTGCTATATCAGCATCCTCCTTCATAACTGATGTTGATAATGCTTCTGGAGTTTTTTCTATTGTGTATTTAATATCATACCCTTCTTTTATTTGTATATCTTCCTTTATCAACTTAGCTAATGCTATTGATGGTAATCCGTCTGGAGTAGATATTTTTATTTCTCTTTTTTCTATAATTCCCTCTGTTTTATCAATATTATTAGATATTTTATTGCATCCTACTAACAAAGTACAACATAAAGAAAATAATAGCACTAAATTTATAATTTTTTTCATTTCAAATCTCCTCCTTATATAATTTACGATATAATTATATTCTTTAATTTCAATTAACATACCTTTTTTAATATATGTATATAAAAAAAGAACTTATATGCAGATTACATATAAGTTCTTTTTTATGTTTATATAAATGGATTATAAAATCTTGAACCGTTCACATTTAACATAATTACAGATATAACTATCATTATTATCAAAAATATTATGGCTATATAATCTTGTCTTTCAAACTTTCTCATACTATACCATGTACGATTTTTACTATTTCCAAAAGCTCTTAATTCCATTGCTAAACTTATTTTATCTATTCTTTCTAAACTAGAAAATATTAATGGCATTAATATTGCTGATGAATTTTTTATTCTTTTTATTAATTTCTCATTTTTAGACAAATCAATCCCTCTTGCTTGTTGTGCAAATGATATATCTTTATAATCTCTTTGAACATCTGGTATATATCTTAATGCAATTGATACCGTATAAGCTGCTTTATAATTTATTCCTAACTTATTTAATGATGCTGCAAATTCACTAGGTTCTGTAGTAAGTATAAATAAAAGTGCTATTGGTATCGTTGAAAAATATTTAAGTAATACATTTAATTCATAAAATACTTGCTCAGTCGTTAAAGTATATGGTCCTATTATATTAAATAGTTCATGTCTAGTTCCATATATTTGCACTCCTTCATTCGGAGAAAATACAAATATCATTACCATATTTAATAGCAAGAAAAATACTATAAAATAAAGTACAAAAGAAATTTCTCTAAACTCTATTTTAGATATTTTAAATGCAATAATTCCTATTATAAAAATACCTATTAAAACTCTTGTATCATATGTTATCATTGCAGCGACTGTCCAAAGTAAAAAACATATTAATTTAGTAGCTCCTGTTAACTTATGAATAGGTGAGTCTTTCTTTATATACGACAACATTTCTGCATTCATACTCTTCTAACCCTCCTATCATAATCAATAAATCTATTTACAAATTCTATTGAATCTTTTATATCACATTTTATAGACAGTTCTTGCAATGATATTTCTTTTAAATTTGCTCTTTTTATTATGCTCTCATTAGTTAATATATTTGTAGCATTATCATCGCCTATTTTTTCACCCTCTGATAATACAATCACATTATTTGTATATTCTAACATAAGATGCATATCATGAGTAATCATTATAACTGTAATACCTTTTCTATTTAAATCTACTAAAAACTCCATTATTTCTGTATAATGTTTAAAATCTTGACCAGCTGTTGGTTCATCTAAAATTATAATTTCTGGATTTAATATTAATATTGAAGCTATAGTTACTCTTTTCTTTTGCCCATAACTAAGTGCTGATATCGGCCAATTTCTATATCCATATAATCCACATACCTTAAGCGTATCATATACTCTTTTCTTAATTTCATCTTCAGATATATTTTTTATTTTTAAGCCAAATGCTACCTCATCAAATACCATAGTTTTCGATATCATTTGATTTGGATTTTGCATTACATATCCTATTTTTTCAGAACGTTCTTTTATAGATTGTTCTACTATATCTTTATAGTCAAATAATATTCTTCCTTTAGTAGGTTTATAAAATCCACATATTAATTTCGATATTGTTGATTTACCTGCTCCATTTTTACCAACTATACTCACCATATCTCCTTTATTTATTTTAAAAGAAATATTTTTTAATACTTGTTTTTCTAAACCATATGAAAAACTTATATTTTCAAATTCTAATATAGTATTATTTTTAGATTCTTGTATAGTTATTTTGCTATTATTGTACCAACTATTAACTTTTTCAATACAATTATCAACATTTATTCTATTAATATTTTCAGGCCTTATCTCTGAATTTATCTCACAATTTGCATATTTTAATGCTGTTATATATAAAGGTTCACGAACTCCAACTTTATTTAATACATTACTAGAAAGAAGCTCATCCGGTGTAGTATCTGATATTATAGAACCTTTGTCCATAACTATAATCCTATCCACATCACAATATAGTACATCTTCTAATCTATGTTCTATTATAATAATAGTTTTATTTCTATCTTTTTGTATATGATCAATTAATTCCATAGCACTTTTCCCTGTAGCTGGATCTAAACTTGCTAAAGGTTCATCAAATAATAAAACTTTAACTTCATCTACTGTAACCCCAGCTAAAGTAACCCTCTGTTTTTGCCCACCTGATAATTTATATGGTGATTCATTAATTTCTTTATCTATATCAACTAATTCAGCTGATTTTTTAACTTTATCTATTATTTCTTTTTGGTCTATACAATAATTCTCTAACTTAAATGCTATATCTTCACCTACTGTAAGTCCTATAAATTGACTATCCGGGTCTTGTAGTACTGTTCCTATAATTTTAGATAATTCAAATATATTTTTTGTATCTACATCTTCATCATTTATTTTTAGCTTACCTGTCATCGTTCCATTATAATAAAATGGAACCAACCCATTAAGACAATGAGCTAATGTACTTTTTCCTGAACCAGACGGGCCAACTATAAGAACTTTTTCCCCCTCATATATAGTTAAATCTATATTTTTAAGAGTTAATTCTGCTTGTACTCTATATTTAAAGCTAAAATCTTTAAATTCTATAATCTTTCTTCTCATCTGAGTCTCCTCCTTATATTATTCTTCTATTCTTAAACTTCCGCTCTTTATTTTAGTTTTAGAATAAGCTATTAATATTAGCGTGCCTAATATACCAATTGTTAACATATTAGATATACCACCTATTAATCCTTGAATATAAACTTTATTAGCTGGTTCTGCATATATTATTATATCTAGTGTAGGTGCTACTATAAACCAGGCTATTACATTTGCTATTACTTGTGTTATGTTAAATAGTATTATTTGTTTAGTTCCAAATTTACCATCATTAATTTTTATTTTTTTCCATACTAATCCTATTATAAATCCAACTATCGCCGATGATATTACCCAACTAAACCATGGCATTCCGTAAAATACTAAATCTTTTAATCCATGTCCTATAATCCCAATTAAAAATCCTGCCTTAGGACCATATAATATAGCCATTAGTGCAAGGTATGCATATGCAGTTTCTATATTAGTATTTGGTATACCACTTGGTATAGATCCAAATCTGCCTAATATCATAAATACTGCTGCACCAATGCCTATAGCTACTATAGTTTTTATTGAAAATTTACTTTTATTCATATTTATACCTCTCTATTTTAGATGTATATATTTATATTTTTTTAAATTTTAACACAAATTTTAGTATAAACCGTAGATAAAAAAATGTCAATACAAGTCGTTTTTTTAGCCATTATTTTACTTTTTATTATTTATTATATAATTATATATATAC
>JAVXLU010000108.1:0-7914 GCA_036646635.1 Romboutsia sp. | reverse complement strand
ATGAACTTTATTTAGGTCTACACCTCTCGACTTTATTCTTTTAACTATTGAATGTACTTTTCCCTCAACCGACACCGAAACTATTACTGCTGTAGGGGTAGAAAATACATCTACTTCATCTACATCAAAAGATTGACATATTCTCGATATAGTCTCTTCTACCCTATATGTCTCTCCACCACTTTGTAACATTAGTTTACCTGCGTTTGAGGAAAATTTTAAAACTCTATTAATATCCATAAAGTATCCCTCCATATTTACAATAAATTTATTATAACACATGATTTATGTTAAATTTATCTGTTTTTTACACAAATAAAAAAGCGATAGATTAAAATCTATCACTTTTTTATTTGTCACAACATGCAATACCTACAACCGATGGACCTGTATGAGCACATATACAGCTTCCTATATTAACAAAAATAAGGTCTCCTATTTTTAATTCTTCCATTATCTTCTTCTTCAATAAATCTAAATCTTGATTATTATCTCCACAACCAATGATAATTCTTTTATTCGTTAAATCTTGACTATGATTTTCTTTTATAAGATCTACTATTTTGCCTATAACTTGTTTTTTTCCTCTTGCTTGTGCTAATGGTTTAACTAATCCATCCTCTAAAGATATTACTGGTTTGATGCTTAACATATTACCTATAGTAGCTTTAGCTAGTGAAATTCGTCCTCCCTTTTGTAAATACTCTAGTGTATCTACTGTAAAGAATACTGATATACTATTTCTAAGCTTTTCTAAATGACTTAAAATTTCATTTATATCTTTATCTTCTTTTACTAATTTTGCAGCAGATAGTACAATACAAGCTCCACCTATTGATGCTGATAAGCTATCAAAAGTATAAATTTCTCCTTCTATATCATTTTTAGCCATTACTGCACTCTGGTATGTTCCTGATAAATTTGAAGAACCTCCTATATATAACACTGATTTATTCTCTTTTATATATTTTTCAAAAACCTTTTTAAAGCTCATATATGTTACTTGAGATGTCTTAGGAAGACTTTCATTATCTCTTAACATCTTATAAAATTCATCTTTAGTTATATCTATTCCATCTATATATTCTTTATCATTAAATATTACACTTAGTGGTACTATATCTATGTCATATTTTTCTATTAATTCGGTTGGTATATCAGTTAAACTATCACATATTATTTTTATATTATTCATTTTTTCCTCCGTATTACCATATATTAAACTTATATTATTTGAAATATAAGTTATTCTTTATCACAAATATTATTACTAGGTATTAATATCTTATCATAATTATTATTATAATACAATATTTTTATCTTTATAATACAAAAGACTCACACTCTACTTTTGTATTATGTTAGTCTTTTATATTATTTATTTAAATATTTTTCAAGTATCACAGCTCTTATATTTTCATATTTTATATGTTCTGGTAATTCTTTTTTTATAATACCTATTTTATCTTCGCCTAGTTTATTACACATCTCTAGTATTAAATCTTTGTCATTTTCATTATATAAAGATTTCGTATCTATATCAAATTTAATATCTTGATTTTCTTTTATATAATCACATATATATCCAAGTACTGTAGATAATGAAATTTCTATTTCATTACATACATCTTTTATATTCATGCCTTGATTTAATAAATCTAATGCAATTTCATCACTTTTCCTACTATCTCCATCTAAAATAAGCTTTAGTCTTTTCTTTTCATCCCATTTAACTTCTATATTATTTTCATCTACATATTTTTTTACTATTTCAATTATATCTTCACCATATTTACTTATCTTAACAGGACCAATTCCTCCTATATCTTTCAACTGCTCTAATTCTAAAGGAAATCTCCCACTTATTTCTTTTAAAGTATTTGCTCCCAAGACCATATAAGGTAAAGTACCTTCTAGCTTAGATACACTCAATCTATAATATTTTAATCTCTCATATAGCTTGTTATCTGTTGTAACCTCAAAATATTCATTATCTTTGGCTCTGGTTCTTTGATTATTCTCTAAATTATTAAAAACTTCTTCTTTATTTATATTTTTTTCTTCTATATACTTCTGTATTATGTCCTCAAATTTATGACCATATCTTTCATACTTTACTTCTCCTACTCCAGATATTCTTAGCATTTCATTTTTAGTAACTGAATAAGTACTAGCCATATTTCTTAAAGTTGCATCTCCAAAAACCATATATGGTGCTATATGATTTTCTCTAGCTATTTCACTTCTAAGTTCTACTAATATTTCATATAATTCATTTTCCACATATCTAGACTTAGTAACTTTAGATTCCTTTAGTTCAACTTTTATTTCATTCTTTATTACTCTCATAGATTGTTCATTTAACTTTATAGTTGGATAACTACTTCTTACTCCTATATTTTCAACAACTTCCAAAAATCCATGAGCTACAAGTGTATTTATAAAAGTCTTTAAATCTTCTGCCCCATAGTTTTTCATAATACCATAAGTAGTTAAATTATCAAATTTTTGCTCTATCACTTTTTTATTTTTAGAACCTCTAAGTACATCAATAATCATAGTAGCACCAAAGCTTCGTTTCATTCTAGCTATACAAGATATAACCTTCTGAGTATCTAATGTTTTATCTACTAATTCACCTTCATTTAAGCAGTTACTACAATTATCACATTTATCTTCTAACTCATCTCCAAAGTAATTTAATATACTTTTTCGATAGCATCCATTACTATAAACCAAGTCTACCATTTGCTGAAGTTTTTTGTATTGAATTCTTTTTCTTTCTGAATTATCTGTACCTATTTCTACTAAATATTTCTGAGTATGTACATCTCCTGGTGTAAATAGAAGTACACATTCACTATCTTCTCCATCTCTTCCAGCTCTACCTATTTCCTGATAATAATTCTCTATACTTTGAGGCATATTATAATGTATGACCCACCTAACATTAAATTTGTCAATTCCCATACCAAATGCATTAGTTGCTACAATTATTTTTATTTCATCATTTATGAATTTTTCTTGATTTTCTTTTCTTATTTCATTACTTAATCCCGCATGATACTTAGAAACTGAGTATTTCCTCTTAAGCAACTCTTCATATATACTTTCTACTTCTTTTCTAGTTGCTACATATATTATTCCACTCTCATTTTTATGATTTTCTATGTAATCTAGCAAGTATCTATTTTTTGAAGAAGATTTAACTATATTTATAGATAAATTTTCTCTATCAAATCCCGTTATATAAACATCCGGTTCTTGTAAATCAAGTATATTCATAATATCATATCTTACTTCATCACTAGCTGTTGCAGTAAATGCAGTTACTATAGGTCTTTTATTTAAACTCTTTATAAAGTGAGGTATTCTTTTATAACTTTGTCTAAAGTCATGCCCCCAACTAGAAATACAATGTGCCTCATCTATTGCCACCTGACTTATATCTTTATTTCTTATTAAATTTATAAACTCAATACTATCAAGTCTTTCTGGAGCTACATAAATCAGCTTATATTTATTACCTTCTATATTTTCTAATATTTGGTTATATTCATTGGTAGATAGTGAACTATTTATAAACTCTGCATCTATGTCCATAGCTTTTAATGTATCTACTTGGTCTTTCATTAATGATATTAGTGGTGATATAACTATTGTAATACCATCTAAACAAAGTGCTGGCACTTGATAACAAATAGATTTTCCTCCACCTGTTGGCATTATAGCTAATACATCTTTTTTATTAATTATAGAATTTATAATACTTTCTTGACCCTTTCTAAAACTTGTATATCCATAGTATTTAGATAGTATGTCTAAAGGTTTTATATGCATTTATACTCTCCTTCAAATCATTGTTATTTTAAATTATAATCATATTATGATTTTATAATTCATTGTCTATTTATATTATCATAATTAACCTCCTGAATACTAACTATTACTGAAATAAATTGTTATTTTAAAATCACTCAATATTTTTTATAAATATAATTATTATAAACATAAAAGACCCCCATTAACATGAGAGCCTCCACTATTTTATACACTTTTAGTTGATTCTATATTTTCTTTCCAACATTCAATATTTTCAAGACCTTTTATATTTGATGCATCAAATATAGGATCTTTTATTCCATTTTTCTTTTGCTTAGTATAATCTGCTAAAGCTATGAATGCATATTTTCCAAGTAGTGATATCGCTACTAAATTTATGATTGCCATTAATCCCATAAATACATCTGCCAAGTTCCAAACTATATCTACTTTAGCTAATGACCCAAATAATACCATTCCAACAACAGATACTCTAAATATATTTAAACTTAATTTATTTCCACTCATAAATTCTATATTTGATTGTCCATAATAATAATTTCCAACTATTGAGCTAAATGCAAATAAGAATATACATACAGCTATAAATACACTTCCTATATCTCCTATATGTGAGCTAAGTGCTGCTTGTGTTAATTCTATACCTGTATGTCCACTCGTCGAGTACTCTGGATATAAAAGTATTATAAATGCTGTACAACTACATATTACTATAGTATCTGTAAACACTCCAAGAGTTTGTATTAAACCTTGTTTTACTGGATGTGAAACATCTGCTGTTGCAGCTGCATTAGGTGCACTACCCATACCAGCTTCATTAGAGAATAGTCCTCTTTTTACACCAGTTAATATCATCCCACCTACTGTACCTACAGCCATCTCTCTAAATCCAAAAGCACTTTCAAATATCATTTTTAATATATTTGGCATTTCAGATATATTTGTAATTACTACAAATAGTGAAACTATTATGTACATTCCTGCAAATATAGGAACTATAACCTCAGAAACTTTTGCAATTCTTTGAACTCCTCCAAATATTACAATCGCTGTTAACCCTGCAAGTATTATACCCATTGTTAATTTACTCACACCAAAAGCACTACTAAATGCTAATGATACAGTATTTGCTTGAACTGCATTAAATACAAATCCAAAACAAATTGTTATTAGAACTGAGAATACTACTCCCATCCACTTTTTGTTTAAACCTTGTTCCATATAATAAGCTGGCCCACCTCTAAAAGAGTTTCCATCTTTAACTTTAAATATTTGAGCTAATGTACTTTCAATAAAACTTGACGCTGAACCTATTAATGCTATAAGCCACATCCAAAATACAGAACCCGGTCCTCCTGCTACAACTGCAAATGCAATACCTGCAATGTTTCCAGTCCCAACTCTTGATGCTGTACTTATGCAAAATGCTTGAAAAGAAGATACACTTCCTTCTTTTTTATTTTCTTTAGAAGTTCCATCTCCTAAAAGCCTAAACATCTCTTTAAAATACCTAAACTGTACAAAGTTTGTTTTTATCGTAAAATAAACTCCAAGTACTATTAACATTGCTATTAATATATATGTCCATATAAAATCATTGACACTAATAACTAAATTATTTAATATTTCCATTTTTAATACTCCTCCTCAAACTATTTATTTAAATACAATTATATTTTTTAAATATATAATTAATGTATATTTTTAAAAACTTCATCTAACCTTATTATAGCCTTTTTAAAAACTAATTTCAATACAAAATTGCATAATTTTTTTTAAACATTGCATTTTTATATAAAAAAACTCTATAAAACCTTTGTTATACATTATTTTATGCAAGTTTTAATCTAATCCTTCATTTTTTAAATTTTTATTAATTTTCATCCTTTTGAAACATTAATTTCATTATTTTTTTTATAATATTTATATTGTATTTTATCTATATTTTTTGGAATTTTATATACATTTTTGGGAATTTTATAACATATAAAGTATATATCCTTTAATTGCAATGAGCTTTAAAAAGTACTACTATTTATATATTGAATAAAACTATTCTAGGAGGTGTTTGTAATGGGTATTGAACAAATAATAGCTCTATCCATTTTTTTATTAGTAATGATAGCTATTATATCGGAGAAAATAAATCGATGTATTGCTGCTTTAGGTGGTGCACTATTGATGATATTATTAAATATACTTCCTCTCGAAGTAGGAATAAGCCATATCGATTTTAATACAATAGGTGTCTTAATAGGAATGATGCTCTTTGTTTCTGTAGTTAAAAACTCCGGTCTATTTGAGTATATAGCTATATTAACAGCTAAAAAATCAAATGGAGACCCATGGAAGATAATGGTTAGTTTTATTATAATAACAGCTTTACTATCTGCCATATTAGATAATGTAACAACAGTTTTATTAATTGGTCCTATGACAATTGTTATTACTCGTATCTTAGGACTTAATCCAGTACCTTTTCTAATGACACAAATCATTGCTTCAAATATCGGTGGTACTGCAACTCTTATAGGTGATCCGCCTAATATTATGATTGGTAGCGCAGCTAATTTAAGTTTTTCTGATTTTGTAATTAACTTAGGTCCTATCGTAGTTATTTTACTTATAATAATGATTTTTTGTTTTAAATTTATATTTTCTAATAAACTTATAGTTGATGAATCTCATAAAAAAGATATCTTAAATCTTGATGAGAAAAAATCTATCAAAGATAAGCCTTTGCTTATAAAAAGTGTTATTGTTATGATATTTATACTTTTAGGATTTACTCTTCATAGTGTTATTAATGTAGATTCTAGCATTGTAGCTTTAACTGGGGCAACAGTTATGCTTTTTATTGGTAAACAAGATGTAGATGAAATTTTGGCAAGTATTGAATGGTCTACAATATTATTTTTTATGGGTTTATTTATAATAGTTGGAGGATTACAAGAAGTTGGTATAATAAATAATTTAGCTACAGCGTTAATAGGTGCTACTGAAGGACATTTAGTTCTTACTATGTTAATAATTTTATGGATATCTGCTATTGTTTCATCATTTTTGGATAATATACCATTTGTTGCAACACTTATACCTCTTATAGTAACAATGCAAGCTAAAGGTATTGATGTATTACCTTTATGGTGGGCAGCCTCTCTTGGTGCATGTTTAGGAGGCAACGGAACTTTAATAGGTGCATCTGCTAATATAGTCCTTGCTAATGTGGGTCAAAAACATGGTTATCCTATAACTTTCAAAGATTATTTTAAAATAGGATTCCCACTTATGATTTTATCTATTATTATTTCTACAGTTTATTTACTAATAAAATTTTAAATGTTTTAATTTTATAAAATAAAAAGGAGATATATTTAAATGAATGTAAATACTGCTCAAGGCGATTCAATTGAAACTTTACTACGTCAAATAGGAGCTTCAAAGATAACAAAAGTAAGAGGACTTTTATACTTCATAAAATTTAATTTAAAAGATGAAATAGAAGTATCTTATGTTTATAATATTAATTCTAAAAATCAATATTTTTTACAAAGAATAAAACCTTATCCTATTCCTCAAGGAGTTTTTACTGATGAATATGAAATAGTATCTTTTATAAAAAAGGACTTAGATAAATTTAACATAGCAATAAATAGTAAAAATTTTAATTTGTTTTTAGATACAAGTGAAAAAATAAATCTAGCCGCTACTAATATGGAGATTTTATTTTTAAATTATAATGTGAATTCACAAGATTTCAAAAAACTTGATGAAGAATTAAATAATATTTTAAATGAAATAGAGCTTGCGAAAAATAATTCTAAATCTTTATAATTTATATTGACCAGCATAAAATTAATTTTTATAATTTTAAAATAAGAAAAGAGTATCAATTTATACTGAGACCCAAAAGTTAAAATCATATTTAGCCATATAAAAAAAACACCCCACTATTGGACTTTGGTCCAACAATTGGGGTGCAGTACATATTAAATAAAATTAATACTCTTTTTTATTAGGCTATGTTTTAAATCAATGTTGAAAATGGATATTTTTAGACATATAGGTTAT
>JAVXLU010000107.1:0-7919 GCA_036646635.1 Romboutsia sp. | reverse complement strand
ATAAATAATGCATATTCCTTACTTAACATAACTTTAAGTAACATTGCAAATCCTAGTGCTGGCATCATTTTACCAGCTGCAGTTAATCCATCCCAAACCCATTTTGGTGATACTTTAGTTAAAGTCTCACCTATCGCTTGACCTGACAATAATCCTGCTAAAACTATTAAAGCAAAAGATACCCCTAATATCCCCATAGCCATATAGTTGACTCTATCTATACCTGCTGGGTTAGCTTCCTCAGCAGCTTTGTCACATAATCCCATTAAAGGAGACATTACAGTAAATAAAGCTGTTACTGCATATTGACCTAATAATGCAAATGGTATTGCAAGTGGTAATGCAGCTGAAGTATCTAATCCTGATTGGATAGCAAATACTGTTGCCATTATTCCCCCTATAACTGCATTTGGAGGTTGCGCTCCACCTACAGGCATAGCCCCTATCATCATAAGCTCATAAGATCCACCTACTATAAGACCTGTTTGTAAATCCCCCATTATAGCACCTATTACTGGACCCATTATTATAGGTCTATACAGAGACTCTAAAAAGTTGAACTGGTCTATTGCAGCTATTATTGTTACTATTAAAATAAGACCAATTTGAATAAAACTTAGTTCCATAAATACTTACCCCCTTATTTGAATAATTCATCTATATTCTCAGAAGACTCACTTGGAACTCTTCTGATTTCTAGCTCTACTCCTAATTCTTTAAGGCGTCTAAATGCAGCTACATCACTATCATCTACACATACTGCTTTTGATACTTGTCTCTTACCCTCTGCCATATGCATATTTCCTATATTAACTTTTTTAATAGGTACTCCACCCTCTACTAATCTAACAACATCTTGTGGTGTTTCACAAATAATTGCTATATGTTGAGCTTCACTTGCTCTACCTATTATATTTATAGTTTTTTCTATCGTAAAATATCTTGTTTGAGCAAAACTTGGTGCAGCCATGTCCATAAGTCCTTGTCGAAAATCATTAGTTGAAACTTCATCATTAGCAACTAATAGTAAATTCGCTCCAACACTTGAACTCCACATTGTAGCTACCTGCCCATGGATTAATCTGTTATCAATTCTTGTTAATACTATATTTGGCATAATCCCCACCCCTTAATTAAAATTTTTAACCATCTTAGAAATCGTTTTCTACTTTATTTATTTATAAGCTAATTGTAATATTATTATTTTAATATGTATTTGTAATTTCATCTTTATAATTTGTTTTTTTGTATCTAAAGTTTGCTTTGTTGTATTAATTTTTTAGTTTTGATTTCTAAAGTTTGTTATATCTATATATATGATAAAAAAAAATATATATATCCTAAATATTTTTATTTTTTAATATTTTTATAAATTTATAGTATATACTACTTATTATCAAGTTATCTGGAATATATTTTAATTTTTTATAATTGGGGGAATTACAAGATGTTTAAACAAACTACAGATATAACATTCGTAGAATATGGAGATGTTATATCTACTTTAGATGAAAAAGTTTTTAATCATAAAAATAAATATAATCTTACTTTAAAATGTAAATCTACCGAAAATCTCTTTATGTGTAATAATGATCTTTATCTAAAAATGAAAAAAGGAGTTATTCTTATTTTAGTATCTAAAGATTCTACGTTTAAAAATATACAATCTTACATTATGAATGGAAGAATTAAATTAAATAAAGGTATTTTTTATAACTTTATTGCTATATCTAATGAATGTGAATTAAACTTATATGGAGATAACCCATTTGATAATTTTTTTTTATTAGACAAAGCGTATACCTATAGCGAAATAATACCTACAATAAAACTTGATAAAATTTATACTAAATTTTATCAAGAAAAAAGTACTAATTATCTATTTAAAGGTGAAAAACATTATTTTTGGGAACTTACATTTGTTGATAGAGGTATACTCTATACCAATATAGATGGTATTGATTATACCCTTAATCAAGGTGATCTTATTTTTTATACTCCAAACCAATATCATAATCAATATACTAAAAATGAAAAATCATGTTCTTACTTAACAGTTACATTTAATATGAATTTTAGTGATATTAATTTGCTCTCAAATAGAGTATTTTCATCTAATAAAGATATTTATTTCATTATTAATAATCTTATAAAAGAATTAACTAATGAAAGTTTGTATTCTTCAGAATTTTCTTTATGTTATTTAAAGCTACTTATACTAAAAGTTCTTACTATTGATTTTGAAAATACTATAATAAAACCTGTAAATAATGTACAACAAAATTTTGATAATAAACTATTAGAAAAAGTGCTAAAATTCATTGATAATAATATTTATAGACCAATTGATAATCATCAATTGTGTACAGAATTTAATATAAGTAATTCTAAACTGCATTTGCTTTTTAAATCAAACATGAATAGTACTGCTAAAACTTACATAAATAATCTAAAACTAAAAAAGAGTAAAGATTTAATTAAAGAATCTAACCATACAATAGGTGAAATATCAGAAATATTAGGATTTAATTCAGTTCATTATTTTTCAAAAAAATTCAAAAAAACTTATGGATTTTCTCCTAGAGAATACCTAAAATCAGTAAATAAAAATTCTTAATATAAAAAAGCATGAATTAAGATTTACAAATCTTAATTCATGCTTTTTTATTATTCTTTACCTGCTGATACAGCAATACTTGAAATAAATTTCTTTTGGAAAATACTAAATACTAAAACCATTGGTATTATAGATAATACAGCACCAGCCATCATCCTTGGATAGTGTGTTCCATATTGTCCAACAAATACTCTAAGTCCTGCAGCAAGTGGTAATTTATCTGGTGTTGAATTTACAATTAATGGCCATAAGAAACTATTCCATGCTCCAAGACCACCTAATATTGCAACCGTACCCAATGCCGGTCTAACCACAGGAAGCATTAATTTAAAAAATATCGTAAATTGAGATGCCCCATCTAATATAGCTGCTTCTTCCATATCTTTTGGTATTGACTTAAAGTGCTGACGTAATAAAAATGTATAGTATATACTAAATATTCCAGGTAAAACTACCGCAGTTAATGTATTTAAAAGTCCAAGATCTTGTATTATTTGATATTGAGGTATTAAATACATCTGTCCAGGAACCATCATTGCTGCCATAAGCAATATAAATATAGTTTCTCTAAATTTAAACTCTAATCTAGCAAATGCATAAGCCGCTGGAGTAACTACTACTAATTGAAAAATTACAGTTGCTAGTGTTATTATTATTGTATTTGTATAGTATTTAGCAAAAGGGAATTCTTTAAATATTTGAGTATAATTTTCTATCCTAATTATTTCTGGAAGAATCTTTGGAGGAATTGCTTCCGCTTCCGCCAAAGTTTTTACAGAAGTTAATAACATCCATATAAATGGTAATGCTATAAATGCGGCTACTAATATAAGCCCTATATGCGTAAGTATCTTGGCACTTTTTTTCATTTCCATATTATTTTCCCCCTATAATTTTATTCATCAGAATAATGAACCCATCTATTTTGTAATTTAAATTGGACTATTGTTATACTCATTATAATTAAGAATAAAATTAAAGCTACTGCAGATGCATATCCCTTATCACCTAAAGTAAATCCTAAATCATAGAAGTATCTAGTCATAGTTATTGTAGATTCATAAGCTGGGCTACCTGGTTTTATCAGCATAAATACAACATCAAATAATTGGAATGATCCAATTAAAGACCATATAACTACAAAGAATATACTCGGTGTTAAAAGAGGTACTGTTATGTATATAAATTGTTTAAATGATGTTGCTCCATCTATAGACGCAGCTTCATAATATGATTCTGGTATAGATTGAAGTCCACCTAAGAAAATCATTATTTTATAGCCTAATCCACCCCATATTATAAATGCAATTATTACTACTCTTGCTAAATTAGGATCTGTAAACCATAATTTTCCTCCAACTCCAACTAATTCTAAGAACTGATTTACAAGTCCAAATCTCGAATTAAACATCCATTGAAATACTAATGTAGATGCTGATGCCATAGTTACTACTGGAAGAAAGTATATTGTACGATATATTCCTTTTCCCTTTATATTTTTATTTAATAAATTTGCAATACATATAGATATTATTACCATTGGTGGTACAGTTGTTATAACATATAAAAATGTATTTCCAATAGATTTATAAAATAATGGATCCTTAAATAGATTTACAAAATTCTCGGTTCCTATAAAATTCCATTTTCCAAAGGCATTTAAGTCTGTTAGACTATAAAATAAATTCATTACAAATGGTATAAAGTTAAATACTACTACTCCTATTAATAATGGCAGTATAAACATATATCCTGTTATATTACGTTTTAATAACTTTTTCTTCTTAATTGTTTTATCAATCTTCGGCTTATCTTTATATACAGATTCTTGCAAACTCAATCCCCCCTTGATTCATTCTAAAAGAACACAGATTCTATAAAAAAGAATCTGTATTCATAAGATTATCTCTATTTATTTATTTTCTTTATCTAATATTGATTGCATCTCTTTTTGAGCATTTTCTAATGCTTCATCTAAAGATATTTCTCCTTGCATAAATTTACTCATATTATCCATTATAACTTTATCCCATTTAGAGGTTTCAAAACTATTTGGTAAAGGCATTGAATCTTTAGCTAATTCAGACATAACAGCTGTATCTATACCTGTTTTTTCTTTCATTACTTCCCCATATAATGTTTGAACATTTTTATGTGATTGTGGAACTAATGCTGATTCAGTATATTTTTTCATTGACTCTTCACTTGACATATAATTTATAAAATCAAATGCTTCTTCTGGATGCTTAGAGTTAGAAGCCACAACATTTCCTAATCCATGTATTACACTCCTACTAGTATTACCTTCCTTTATCGTAGGTATTGTATACATTTTAAAATTACCTGCAACCTGTGATTGTTCTTTATCCGAGAATGGTAATAATTGATAAGAACCTGCTTGTAATACTAATGCCTTTTCAGATTTAAATAATGTATTACTACCAACTTCTAAAGATACATCTATTGGAGCATGTAAGTCACTACTTGCTAAATCATAGTATTTTTTAAATCCATCTTTAGTTTCTGGTGTAGTTAATAAAGCTTTTGTTTTATCTTCACTAATTATTTTTCCTCCAGCAGATGCAACTTCATTGTATACTCCTGATTGAGTACTTTCTGTAGCATATGATACAAATGGGTATATATCAGCTGGTAACTTGCTCTTTGCATCTTCTAACCATGCTAACATTTCATCCCAATTCCAATTTTCTTTTGGTTCTGGTATGTTATATTCTTGCATTAATCTTGTATTTATAAGTAATATATTATTATCCCAGAAACTTGGTATAGCATATTGCTCACCTTGAATATTATATAAATCAGTTAAGCTATCTAAATATTGGCTCATATCAACACTTTTTTCTTTTATCATATCATTCATGCTAACTAACATTCCATTATCAGCATATTTACTTATATTTACTGCATTCATCCAGTATATATCTGGAGCAGATCCACCTGCTGCCGCTGTTTCTAGCTTAGTCCAATAATCAACAAATGAATATTGTTCTAACTTTATATCTACCTCTGGATTTGATGTTTCATATTCACTTATCAAAGACTCTATTGCTGGCATATGTGTCTTATCCCATATAGCATATCTTAATTCTACCTTTTCATTATCTTTACCTGTAGAGCTACATCCTACTAACACTACCATAGTTACTGCTAATATACCTGATAATACCCTCTTTTTAAATGACATTAGAACTCCCCCTTTTATCACTTTAAAATTAATTTATTAGTTTTACCACTCTAGTTAAAAATCGTTTTCCTCAAATTTTAACTTTGATTATTTACTTTAACTATTTATAAGTGTAATTTACTTTAAGAGTTTTGTATTTGTACTTTCATATAATAAATTTGTACTTTTTTAGAAATTTCAGGTTAATTATATTAATACAATTATCTATATATTTTCTACTGTACAAATATTATTTATTGCATTTTTCCAATATTTATCTACATCAACCACTTGTTTATTTAATCTTGCATGTTCAGCTGCAAATGCCATGATATGACTTTCTACAGATTTTACAGCACTTGTTCTAGCTTCTCCACCATTTCCAGCTACTAAATCCACAAAATCTTTCATAAGTCCATAGTCTCCACCACCATGTCCTCCTTCTATTTCTTCAGGATTTATTATTATAGATTCATCTTCTCCATATTGTTTAAATTTTTTAATTTCTATTTCATTTTTAACATGGTTTCCACCTACTTCGCCATGAGTAAACATTAATTTTATAGTTCTATTACATTCTTCTGTAAATGCAGATAAGTTAAAAGTAGCAGTTATATCATCTTCAAACTCTAATATTGTAACCATATGGTCTACAACATTATTATCACATTTATACACACATCTTCCATATGGACCAGTTCTTAAAGCATCTACTAAGTTTTCATCTGTTGGTTTTGGATGAACTACTTTAGGGAATATTGGTTTTTCTGAAAGATATGCTTTCTTTGCAGAATACGGACATCCTTCTTCTACGTTACAATCTAAACATCTATCTGCCATTCCATCTTTAAAACTCTTATCTTTCATATGTGTTAAATGACCAAATGCTGATACATTAGTACAACTTTTTCCTGCTAACCATAATAATATATCCATATCATGACAACTTTTAGCTAATATAAGTGGGCTAGTCTCATCACTATTTCTCCAATTACCTCTTGTAAAACTATGTGCAAAATGCCAGTACCCTATATTTTCATTATGTTGTATACTAACAAGATTTCCTAATTCTTTGCTTTCTACTATTCTCTTTAATTCAGCAAAAAAAGGTGTATATCTAAGTACATGACAAATCATAAATATTTGTTCTGGATATTGTTTAGAAAGTTCTCCTAATTTTACTATATCTTCTAATTTATTAGACATTGGTTTTTCTAATAATACATGGTATCCTTTTTCTAAAGCTAACTTAGTTGGCTCATAATGAGATTCATCGTTATTAGCTATTATTATTGCATCTGATAATCTATCTTTAACTAATAAATCTTCCCAAGTCGTAAATATATTTTCATCTTCTACACTATATTTCTCTTTAAATATATCTCTTTTAATTTCATTTGGTTCTGCTACTGCTACAAGTTCTCCTAATTCTGGATGATCTAGTAAATATGGTGCATATGAATACATTCCCCTTGCACCTGCACCTATAACTGAAACTGTAATTTTTTTCATATATTTATATCCCCCTTATGTTCAATTTCTAAAAATATTTTTTATTCTTTATACTTAAATAATACTATTATAAGCTTCTTATGTATTTGCATTTTTTTGTTATAATTTTGTTATTATATAAAAAACTGTTCATAAAATTATATTTTTCTAAACAAAAAAATATAAAAATCAGACCTCTTTACTACTACCCAGGTTGATTTCTATATTTTTAAAATTAATCCTACAACTATATTTAAATTTACTTTTTACTTTTTACTTTTTACTTCTATAAAAAATTCCTATTATTATCATTAATATTCCTGCTATTAGTAAATACTTTTTATCAACTGTATTGCCTTGCATCATAGAAAAAAGGTAAAACTTTCCTAAGTGTTTCCTGCCCCCACCGTAACATAACATGTAATATAATATAGGAACCATATATCCTACCGCTATATTATCTACTATAGAATATACAAAAATACCTACTCCACCTAAAATAATACAAGTTGATATAGTACCATAAAAATATTTCCAAAAATCAAATGTACAATTTCCACTCTTAAGAAAATTTAAAAATCCTAGCACTATAATTACTAAAAATATTATAGCTTGTATTACTCTTAT
>JAVXLU010000106.1:0-8025 GCA_036646635.1 Romboutsia sp. | reverse complement strand
TGCTTTATAGCTGCATTTTCTGCTGGAAGACCAAATGAATCCCATCCCATTGGATGAAGTACATTAAATCCTTCCATCTTTTTAAACCTAGCTATAACATCACCTATAGAATAATTTCTAACATGTCCCATATGTATTTTTCCCGATGGGTAAGGTAACATTTCCAGTGTATAGTAATTTGGTTTTGATAAATCTTCTGTATTTGTTTTGTATTGCTCATTTTCTACCCAAGTTTTTTGCCATTTAGCTTCAACTTCATTTGGTTTGTAGACTCTCATTATATTTCCTCCTTAATATTAAAAAAATTTGCTTCACTCCTGTAACAAAAGACCTTAAAAATCGAATCCATTGCTCAAGTTAATAGGTTAGGATTAAAACTTATTTCAAAACATATAAGTTATAATACCTTAGTATATAAAAAATCCTCGTCTCTAAACATAAATGTTTAGGGACGAGGATATTACTCGCGGTACCACCCTAATTAGCCATTAATATAATGACTCTCTTAGATAGTTTTTATACCAACTACGGTCAAATAGATTTTTATCTAGCAAGTTCAAAGACATATTCTACTAGTTCACAGCACCACTAGTTCTCTGAAAAAATATATTCTTTTACTACTCTAGTCTATTTATTATTTTAAGTTTTTAAATTATGATATCAATTTTATACTAATGTGTCAACCTCTATATGAGGTGCTTCAGACCATAATTTTTCTAAATTATAGTATGCTCTACTTTCCTCATCAAATACATGAACCATAACATCTCCATAATCAAGAAGTATCCAATTTTGAGCTCCATGCCCTTCTTTTCCTCTTGGTTCTAAACCAATCTTAGTTAATTCGTCCTCTACATTATCAGTTATAGCTTTAACTTGTCTTTGAGAACCAGCCGTAGCTATAACAAAATAATCACATAAACTAGAAAGCTCTCCTATCTTTATGATAGAGATATCTTGTCCTAATTTATCATCTATTGCATCATATATAACTTTTGTTATTTGTTCTACTGTCATATTATTTGTCATATTATTTCCTTCCTTTCCTAATTTAAAGCACATTTAACTATTATACCATAAATAATCTTATATAAACTATGCTATTTTGATTTTTAATAGTATAACATTAAAATTAATATATTTCCTTATATATTATTTATTTGGTCTATTTTATTTTATAAGATAATTTCTAGCTTCTATCGTTCTTAAATGTATAAGCTGATTATTGTCTATGACAAACTTTATAGTATTATTAAATGAACAAAGTAAAGCTTCATCAAGTTTACCAGAGTAAGTTAATTCTCTTAATAATTCTACCCCAGGAAAATTTCTTTCTTCTTCTATTAAATCAGCCATATAAATTATCTTTTCTAAAATATCCATATTCTCTTTACCTGTAGTATGATACTTTATTGCATTAATTATATCTTCATTTTTTATATTTAATTCATATTTTGCTATATAACTTCCTATAATACTGTGTGATAGAGCTAAATTATTTTCTTCTAAACAATCTAAATAAATATTATACTTTTCTACATAATATTTAACTTCATTTTTATTTAAGTATTTTGCACAATCATGCATTATACCGGCTATATATGCATCCTCTTTATTGAAATTATAAATTTCACTTAAATCGTATGCACACTTTGCTACATTCAAAGAATGATTAAATCTTTTTGGTGGTAACATTTCTTTTAGTTTATCATTAATATTGTCTAAATTCATTTTACTTGTCTCCATATGTGTATAATTCATTATTATATATATATTTAGCTACATCATCAGGTACTAAATATCTTATTGATTTTTTTTCTTTTAATTGTTCTCTTATATATGTTGATGATATATCTAAAGAAGGAACATATACATTTATTATATTAGCATTATATTTTTCAATTAACATATCTATTTTTTCCTGAGCACTTAATACACTTATACCTGGTCTAGTGGCAGCAATAAAAGTAGCTAACCTAAAATTTTCATTAATATCTTTCCAACTTTCAATATCGCAAATTGCATCTGCTCCTGTTATAAAATAAAGTTCTGCATTTTTATAATTTTCTTTAAGTTTTATTAAAGTATCTATAGTATAAGTTTTTTCTCTTCCTTTTATTTCTATATCTGATACTAAAAAATCATGATTTGTATATGTAGCTAAAAGAACCATCTTGTATCTATCATATTTATTAGTAATCTCTGCTTTTTTATGAGGTGGATTGCCTGAGGGTATAAAAAGTATTTTGTCCATTTTATACTTATCTCTAATAAATTCAGCTGTTGCTAAATGTGCATAATGTATTGGATTAAAAGTTCCTCCCATTATACCTATTTTTATTTTTATTTTTATTTTTTCAAATTGGTCTAGTTTATTATAATTTTTCAACTTTGCTTTGTTAACTAGATTATCTATATCCATTCTTTATCTCCTTTACAGAAATTATATTACTATTGTATCACTATTTTTAATTTATTAAAGGTTATAAATTGTTTTTTAGTATATACTTATACTTATATACAAAAAAAAGGAGATTTTAAATGGCTATAATTACAAAAATAGAAACACAAAAAAAAAATGAAGATAGAGTTAATATATATGTAGATGGTGAGTTTTTCATAGCTATATTTGCAGAACTTGTATATACTTTTAATTTAAAAAAGAATTTAGAAATAGATGAAGAAAAGTTGAAAAATATACTTAAAGATGAAATGTATATAAAGGGTAAAAATAAAGCATTAAATATTTTAGCTAAAGCAGATCAGTCAGAGAAAAAAATAAGAGAAAAACTTTATACTGACTTTGAAGAAGATACTATAGATAATATTATTGAATTTTTAAAAAGAAATAATTTTATAAACGATGAAGTTTTAGCTCAAAAAATAGTTAATACTAATGTTAATTTAAATAAATGCGGAAAAAACCGAATAAAGCAAAATTTATATAACAAAGGAATAGATAAACAATCTATTGATGAAGCCATTTCTGAAATTGACGAAGATGCCGAATTTGAAAATGCTATGTATTTAGCTGAGAAAAGATATAATCGTGTTAAAAGTGAAGATAAAAGAAAAATATATCAAAAAATTTCTCAACATCTAGCTTATAAAGGCTTTAATTATGATATTATAAAAAGAGTTTTAAATAAACTTTTAAATGGTGATGAATATGATATGTAAATTATATATATAATTTACTTTTTTACTATTAGGAGGTAATACTTTTGAGTGAGATTAAAAGATTAATAATAGGTAGCTTGAGTCTTGCACTTGGTATCTATAATGTTATTCAATTATATAAAAAAGATAATATAAAGTAATTCTATTAGCAACTATTCCTCCCTAATCTAATATATTATTATAGAATTGGGGTGGTAATATGAATCAAAATAAAAGAAAAAGAGCATTGGGCTATTCCTTTGCTACTATGTTAATACTTTTTGGAGTTTTAGGATTAATTTGTTTATCAGAATATTTATCTAATGAAATCTTAGGATTGATATTCTTCTTTTTATGCTTAATACCTTCCACCGGTATTTATGTATATTTAGGATGTACTTATGAAGAAAAATCTGCAAAGAATTTTAGTAAATCTAAAAAAATCGACGCTATTTCTTCTATCATTTGGTTATTGTCAGTATCCTTATTTTTTATAATTGGATCTATTTTTAATGGTTGGCAATATGCATGGGTAATATTTTTAATTGGAGCTGCCACAAATATTTTAGTCGAATTATTTGATAATGAAAAAAAAGATTATTTTGACTAAATAAAAGGGGGGGTGTCTCATTTTTTTTTAAAATCATGAAATGATGCATCCTTCCTTTATATTTTTCAGGCTTAAATATCATTTTTTTGCATATTAAAAACAATATCTATAAAATTCATTTTTTACATTATATCTAATCTTTTAAGCTATTTCTTTTATAAAAGGCAAGATTAAACTATTTGGTTGCTAAATATAAATACTAAAAATGACTGACACTATATATCTTTTATCTTTGATATATCTTTTTCTTTCTTGGTGATTTCGAACTAGCTGAACTATGTAAGGTAATTCTGCAAATGCTTGCTATCAACTCCATTAAAACCTCTAATGCAACCTTTTAATCTACTATGGTAACTATTAGCATGTTGAAAAATATCTAAACCTACTATATATTCACCTTCAACAAGTATTTAAATATTATATCCTCGTTTGAGTTAAGCATTTATCATATCATTCTCTTTCAGGTGTATAAATGTAGCATCGCTATCAGTTTTAGAAAAACTATTTCTACTATTAAATATTAAATTATAATGGTCATATTTCTTTTGTCTTATTCCTAATTCTTCAATTTCTTCTATAAATTTTTGAAACTTCGATTTTATTTTACCTTTTTCATAAATAAACTCTATACACTCTAATAACTTTATCTCATTCAAAGTTAGAAAAATATCATATATTATTTAAGTAATGCTACTTCTGTTTTTGCAAATACTATCATTGGAGAAGATAGATTAGAATTAAATCTAATATTTAAAAACTAAAAATAGAGTATCTCTTAATGATTACTCATTTTGAGATACTCCATTTTATTATTTACATACATTTCCTGCTACGTTTAGTACATCCCATGTTCTTGCAAATGGTGGTGCATAACATAAATCTAGCATTCCTAATTGGTTAGTTGTTAGCTTTCCAAATATAGCTGCTGCTATTACATTTGTTCTCTGAACTGAATCTTTAAATCCTGCAACTTGTCCACCTAATATTATTTTAGTATTTGCATCATATACAAGTTTAACATATATCTTATCTCTACCTGGATAATAATTAGTTTGGTTAAAATCAGATATAAATTTAACTTTAAAATCTAATCCTAGTTTTTCAGCTTGAACTTCTGTAATACCAGTCGATGCAGCTTCCATATCCATAACTTTTAAACAGCTTGACCCTAACGACCCTTGAAATGCATTGTTAGCTCCTGCTAAGTTTTCTCCGACTATTCTTCCTAACTTATTAGCTCCTGTTGCTAGTGGTACATATGAGTCTTTTCCACTAACTATATTCTTTATAGTTGCGCAGTCTCCCGCTGAATATATATCTTCTATTGATGTTTTACCAAATTCATCAACTATTATAGCTCCATTTGGTAACATTGCAATTCCACTATCTTTTAAGAATGCTGTTGCAGGTCGAACGCCTGTAGCTATTATAACTACATCAGCTTCAACCTCACCTTTATTAGTTACAACTTTTTCTACTTTAGTTTCTCCAACTAATTCAGAAACAAGTTCTTCTAATCTTAACTTGACATCATGGTTTCTTATTTGTTCTTCTAAAATATCAGTGATTTCTTTATCAAATACTTGTTCTAATATTCTATTTCCAGATTGGAATACAGTAACATTTTTTCCTAATTGCTTAGCTGCCTCTACTGCTTCTAATCCTATAAATCCAGCACCTATTATAACTATATTTTTATTTTCTTCTTTATTTAACAATGCTTTTACTTTTATTCCATCTTCCATACTCTTTAATGTCGAAACATTTTCAAGCTTAATATTTTTAATAGGAGGTATTATACTGCTCGCTCCTGTTGCTATCATTAATTTATCATATGAATCTTCTAATTGTTCACCAGTTTTAAGGTTTTTAACTATAATCTTTTTCCTACTTGGATCAACATTTACTACTTCATGGAATACATTTAAATCTATTCCCGTTTCCCTAAATTTTTCTGGAGTTCTAGCTATCATTTTTTCAGAATCATCAAAAAATCCTCCAACAAAGTACGGAAGTCCACAAGCACCAAATGATACTATATCTGTTTTTTCATATACTACAACTTCATATTCTGGTTGCATTCTTTTTAATTTTGCTGCTGCACTCATACCAGCTGCAACTGCCCCTACTATAATAACTCTCATTTTATTCCTCCTTAAAATAGTACCTTTATATACTTGATTTTACTTTTAATTTATATAGTTATTATATTAACATTTTTTGATATAAAAATCTATAAATTATAATTTCTTATTATATAATAAAAAAAAGCATTTGTAATTATTTTACAAATGCTCTTAATTTATCTTCTATAAGATCTCTTAGTTGGATTACCTTTTTAGTAACATTCTCATCCTTAACCTTAGCTTTCGCTGGGGCATGTCCTGGGAATACTATCTTAGGTTCTTCCATATTCTTTTTATATAAAGTAAATTTAGATCCTATAGCTTGAACAAATTCTGCTCTTAGGTTTTCACATACTGCATTTGCAGTCTCTTTTGTATCAAGACCTGCATTATCAAGTATTGTAACCTTAACTATTTCTCTAGTTTTTAACATTCCATCAAGTTGCTCTAAAAAGCCCTCTGTTATACCATCTTTACCTATTTGGGTAACAGGCTTTAAAGTATTAGCTATTGATCTTAGATATGCTCTTTGCTTTCCTTTTAACATATTGTCACCTCTTTTTATTCTAATTATAGAATTCGAATTCTAATTCGTATATTCTAACAGTGTCTCCATCTTCGATTCCCATTTCTCTAAGTCTGTCAAATACACCTTGACTTTCCATAGATTTTTGGAAGAATTGAAGAGATTCCATATCATCAAAGTTAACAGAGTACATAATTCTTCTAAGTGATTTACCTTTAACAACATATACTCCATCTTCTATTTCTATATCTAATGCTTCATCCTCTTGTACATCTAACTCTGGTCTGTACATTTCTTCCTCTGTAACTAACTCAATATCCTCAACATCTTGTAATGATTGAGATACATAAGCTATTACATCATCTATTCCTTTACGAGTAGCAGCAGACATTTTAAATACTTTAAATCCTCTACCTTCTAGCTCGTTTTTGAATTCTTCAAATTTAGACTCATCTTCTAATATATCCATCTTATTAGCTACTACTACCTGTGGTCTTGTAGCTAGCTTTTCATTATACATTTTAAGTTCATCATTTATTTTATCAAAATCTTCTAAAGCATCTCTACCTTCTAATCCAGATATATCTACTATGTGTATTAATACTTTAGTTCTTTCAACATGTCTTAAGAAATCATGACCTAAACCTACACCTTCAGCAGCACCTTCTATTAGTCCCGGTATATCAGCTAATACAAAACTATCTCCAAACTTTGTTTCAACAACACCTAAATTAGGAGTTAATGTTGTGAAGTGGTAATTCGCTATTTTAGGCTTAGCTTTAGTTACAACTGATAAGAATGTAGATTTACCAACATTAGGAAATCCTAAAAGACCAACATCTGCTATCATTTTTAATTCTAATGTTACCCATCTCTCTTGACCATCTGTTCCTGATTTTGCAAAAGCTGGAGCTTGTCTTACCGAGTTAGCGAAGTGTTGATTTCCTCTTCCACCTCTTCCACCTTTTACAATTACCGCTCTATCGCCTTCTTCTTTTAAATCAGCTAAAATAAGACCTGTTGATTCATCTCTTATTATAGTTCCTGCAGGTACTTTAAGCACTAAATCATCACCATTTTTACCTGATCTTTTTGATTTACTTCCATCTCCACCAGCTTCTGCTGAGTATTTTCTTTGATATTTAAAATCCATTAGTGTTCTTAGACCTAAATCAACTTCAAATATAACACTCGCACCATGTCCACCGTCTCCACCATCTGGACCACCAGCTGGAACATACTTTTCTTTTCTAAATCCTACCGAACCATTTCCACCGTTTCCTGCCTTAACAAAAATCCTTGCTTTATCTATAAACACATTAATCACCTACTTGATTAAAACTTTTTTTATATTTTTACCAGAATAAATAGATATAATTCTTTAAATATCTATTTACAAGAAAAAGGAGTGTATCAACACTCCTCTTGGGTATTACTCAGCTATTGATACTGGGTATATACTTACTTTCTTTCTTTTCTTATCTTTTCTTTCAAATTTAACAGTACCGTCTATTAATGCGAATAAAGTGTCATCGCCACCTTTACCTACATTAGTTCCTGGATGTATTTTAGTTCCTCTTTGTCTAACTATTATACTACCAGCA
>JAVXLU010000105.1:0-8063 GCA_036646635.1 Romboutsia sp. | reverse complement strand
AACAATAGTTTTTTATGTATTATAAGAGGATATGTAAAAATAATATCTAAATATATAGTATATAGACAAATTTTAAGGTAAGGAGAAACAAAAATAATGGATAATGTAAAGAAAAAAATATATATTGCGATAGGAATATTAATAGCTATTGTAATATTATTTATAAGTATACTTGGAATCCAGGTAAATGGAGATAAAATTGTTAAAAAAACATATATAAATGGTATTAATGTAGGAGGATTAACAAAAGAAGAAGCTAAGCAGGAATTAGAAAAAAAATATACATTAAAAGATGTAGAGCTTAGTTACTTAGAAAAATCATGGAATATAAAAGCTAAAGATATAGAACTTTCGTATGATTTAAAAAGTACTGTAGAAAATGCATATAAAATAAATAGAGATGATATCTTTATGAAAAATATATTAAATACTATAAAATCATATTTTGGAGAAAAGAATAATTTATCTATAACAGTAGATTATAATGAATCTATTTTAAAAGAACTTATAGAAAATATATCAAAAGATGTGAATGTAGATGTAAAGGATGCATCTATAAGTATAAATGGATCAAGTATAGATATAAATGATTCAATTAGTGGTTTAAACGTAAATATAGAAGAAAGTTTAGCTAATATTATAAGAGAGCTTCAAAAAGGGAATACAGAAGAAGAATTAATAGTTACAAAAGTAGAGCCGAATATAAAAAGAGAACAATTACAAGAAGTAAATACGATACTAGGAACTCATACAACAAAATTTGATTCATCTGTAGGGGGAAGAAGTAATAATATAAGATTAGCTGCAAATAAGACAAGTAATATATTATTAATGCCAGGAGAAAGTTTTTCATATAATGAACGCACAGGAATGAGAACAATAGCAAATGGATATAAAAATGCACCTGTAATTGTACAAGGAGTTGTACAAGAAGGTGTAGGAGGTGGAGTTTGTCAAGTATCATCAACTCTTTATAATGCTGCACTATATTCAGGTTTAGATTTTATTGAACTAAAGAATCACTCTATCCCATCTACTTATGTAGATAAGGGAAGAGATGCAACTGTAACTGATTCGGGTATAGATTTTGTATTTAAAAATAATCTGAAATATCCTATATATATTAAAAACTATGTATCGGGAAATACTGTTACATGCCAAGTATATGGAAGTAGTAAAGATAAGCAAAATATACAAATATCAACAAGTGTAGATGGAGTATCTCAAGCTCCGATTAAAAAGGTAGATGACCCTACTATACTAAAGGGTGAAGAAAAAGAGTTAGAAAAGGGAAGAAATGCATACACGGTATCCACTTATAGAATATATAAAGATAAAAATGGAAATGTTATAAAGAAGGAAAAAGTTGCAATATCCTATTATCCTAAAAAGCAGGGTATTATAGCTGTAGGAACTATGGAAAAGCCAGTAGAACAACCAAAACCACCAATAGAGCAACCACCAGAAGTACCAAAACCACCAGTAGAAGTACCACCAGTAGAAGTGCCGCCCGTAGATAATATGCCAGAAATTAATCAAGAAGGAGGCACTTTTACAGAATAGATATTAAAGCCTTTGTTAAAACAAAGGCTTTTTTTATATACTAAGGGATTATAACTTATCTAGTTTCTAAAATATTTAAGAATAAGAGAAATTAAATAAGTATTACATAAGATGCAGGAGGACATTATGGAAAATTTTATAGA
This sequence comes from Romboutsia sp., assembly GCA_036646635.1. GTDB lineage: Bacteria > Bacillota > Clostridia > Peptostreptococcales > Peptostreptococcaceae > Faecalimicrobium. The sequence continues at coordinate 6,357 of JAVXLU010000105.1, read as the reverse complement.
TATAGAATTTATACTTGAAAATCAGAGAACATATTTTAACTCTCAAATAACAAAGAGTTCAGAATTTAGAATTAATCAGTTGGATATTTTATTAAATACTATTAATAAAAATGAAAAACTTATATTAAAAGCCCTTAGAGATGATTTAAATAAATGTGAATTTGAGGCATATGAAACTGAAATTGGAGTTGTAATTTCAGAAATTAAGCATGTTAGAAAAAAAATTAAAAAGTGGAACAAAGTTAAAAAAGTAAATACGCCAGTTTTAAATATAGGGTCTAAAAGTTATATATATAGTCAACCGTATGGGGTGTGTCTAATAATGGCACCTTGGAATTATCCGTTTCAACTGTGTATTTCACCATTAATTGGATCTATAATAGGAGGAAATTGTTCAGTAATAAAGCCATCTGAATTAGCTCCTAATACGGCTAAAGTTATTAAGAAAATAATAAATGAAAGCTTTTCTAAAGACTATATAGAAATTATTGAAGGCGAAATAGATACAAATAAGTATTTATTAAAACAAAATTTTGATTATATATTTTTCACAGGAAGTCCAAGAGTTGGAAAAATAGTAATGAAAGAGGCATCAAAAAACTTAACACCAGTTACATTAGAGTTAGGTGGTAAAAGTCCGTGTATAGTGGATAAAAATTCTGATATAGATATGAGTGCTAAGAAAATAGTATGGGGTAAATTTTTAAATGCAGGTCAAACATGTATAGCTCCAGATTATATAATAGCGCATGAAAATATAAAAGAGAAACTTATAAAATCTATACAATATTATATTAATGAATTTTATTCAAGTGAACCATTAAAAAGCAAGGATTATACAAGTATAGTAAATGAGAATCATTTTAAAAGATTAAAATCTTTAATAGACTACGAAAAAATAGTTTACGGAGGGAATACAGAAGAAAATACTCTGAAAATAGAGCCAACTATAATTAATAATGTTCAATTAGATGATAAAATTATGGAGGAAGAAATATTTGGTCCAATATTACCAATTTTAGAATTTAGAAACTTTAATGATTTAACTAAGATTATAAGTAAACATAAAAATCCTTTAGCTCTTTACGTCTTTACTAATAATAAAAGTTTTGAAAATGATATTATAAATACTATATCTTTTGGGGGTGGATGTGTAAATGATACTATAATGCATATAACTAATCATAATATGCCTTTTGGTGGGGTTGGATATAGCGGTATGGGTTCTTATCATGGGAAAAGAAGCTTTGAAACTTTTACGCATCAAAAAAGTATTATGAAGTCATCTAAAATAGATATTCCAATTAAATATCCACCATACAGTAATACATCATTTAAACTATTGAAGAAAGTATTTAAGATATTTTAAGATATAAAAGATATATATGTAGAAAAATGTATACTTTTGACTTAAAATAACAAATATGTTATCTTAGATATATATTTAAAATGGGAGGGATTATTATTTTAGGTAAAAACATAAGAGAAGATATACAGAATATGAAGAGAAAAAGCTTAGATATTTCTTTAATAACACAAGATGAAAGTGATTTAACTTTTTTTAATATAGACGAAGAAGAAACACACGAAACTCTAAAGGCGTTAAAGCAAAGTTATGTTACAACAAATTATAAAGAAGAAACAATACTTAATTTACAAAATACATTAAATGGTAATTCGGAAGATACAACTAAAGAATTAAAAATAGAATCATATAAAAGATATAATAATGCCTTAGATTTAGCAGAAAAAAATTATATAACAAGTGCATGTAATCTTATTGAAAAGGCATTGGAAATAAATCCTAAAGATGTTGATATTTTAAATTTAAAGGGTTTACTTAAATTATTAAAATGTGATTTTTCAAGAGCATTTGAAAGTTTTTATACTGGTATGTGTTATGGAAATAATGAACTATCTAGAAAATATGTTGATACTTTATCATCAGATGACTTTAATGTATTTTTAAGAAGATATAACCATTCTATAAGATTTATAAATGAGGAATTAAATCAAGAATCTATACAAATACTAAATAATATTATAGATGAAAATCCGGAACTTATAGAGACTTATGTAATATTATCATTATTATATGATAAAATGGAAAATACAAAAAAAAGAGAAATATATTTACAAAAACTTAGAGAAGTGGATAAAGATAATGAAATATTTGAAGTGAAAAAAGAAATTGCTATGGCAGAAGATAAAAAAATTTCATCTAAATCAAAAGACACTAAGAAATCGAATAAAAAAAACATAGTACAGTATATAGTTATAGGATTTTTAGTTATGTCTATGGGAGTATTTTATTTAAAGATAAAAAATAAGATAGAAAATCTTAATTTAGAACTTAATAAAAAAGAGCAAGAATTAGATGAGACAGATAAGGAATTAAATGAAAAATCACAAGAATTAAATAATACTACTGAAGAATTATACAAAGTAAAAAATAATGAAAATAAAGATGATAAAGAAATAGTAGTAGCAGATGAACAATCACTTTATAACCAAGCTATAAAATTAAAAAAAGTAGAAAACTATGAAGATGCAATAAATAATTTTAAGCATGTTATAAGTGGTGGAAAATCTAAAAAGTATATATCAGAGTCTATATACCAAGTAGCTATTATAAGTGACAAAATAGGTGATAAAGAAGAATCTATAAAATATTACAAAAAGTATATAAATACTTATACACCTAAAGAACAATACTATGATGATGCTTTTTATCAATTAGGTATGTTATATTATAATGATGGTGATTTAGAAAAAGCTAAACAAACATTCTATGATATGAGAAGTGAAGTTCCAGATAGTATGTATAATAATTCTAAAGTAAAAGATATTTTAAATAAAAAATAAGTATATAACTATATTAAGAGTATTACAATTTAATTGTAATACTCTTTTCGATATAAATAATTTTATAGGTGGAGGATATAAAGATGATATTAGATATTCATGCAGATATATTTACAGATATATTTAATAAAAAAATACATGGCGAAAATAATATAATAGAAAGATATCATTTAAATAAATTTAATAAAGGTGGTATTAATGGAGGTATATTTGTATTTTGGACTAAGCCTGGAAGTATATATGATAATTATAAATCTTTTGAATTAATGATGAAATATGCAAAGTTAGAAGTAGAACTTTCTAAGGATTACTTGAGCATAGCAAGAAACTATAGTGAATATATAAATTCATTAAATAATAAAAAAATAACTGAGATGATTAACTTAGAAGGTCTAAGTGTTTTAGAAGGAAAAGTTAATAGGGTAGAGGAGATTTATAATTATGGGATAAGATTTTCATCATTAACTTGGAATGAAGAAAATGAATTTGCATGTGGGGTTAAAGTTAAGAATGATGCTGGACTTAAAGTAAAAGGTAAAGAATATATAAAATTAGCTCAAGAATTGGGAATAGTAATAGATGTGTCTCATGCAAGTGATAAAACATTTTATGATATTTATAATGTTACTAAAAAACCTATAATAGCAAGTCATTCTAATTGTAGAAGTTTATGTAATGTGGGTAGAAATTTAGTAGATGAACAATTAAAGCTTATTAAAGATACAGGTGGCCTTATTGGAATAAATGCGTATAGAGATTTTATACATGAAGATAAATCTAAGAAAGATATTAAGCATTTAATTAATCATATAGATTATATGGTAGACTTAATTGGAATTGATTGTGTATGTTTTGGGTTTGATTACTGTGATTATATAGAAAGTGATTTGCAAGAAAGTATATATGCAAGAAAAGATGTAACAATAGGTTTAGAGGAAGCATCTAAAAGTCAAAATATAATATATGAGTTAAAAAGTAGAGGTTATAAATCTGATGATATAGAGAAACTATCACAAAGAAATTTTTTGAAGTTTATGCAAGATAATGTAAATAAGTAAAAATAACAGTATTTGAAGAATAAGCATAGTATATCCTATGAAATAATAAACTGTAGTAATGAAAAGGAATTTATTATTCAATAGGGGGAGGCTAAGTATGATAAAGAAAGACTTATTTCTTCCAGTGCTTAGAGATGGCAAGTATGGTTTTATTGATAAGGATAAAAAAATTATAATAAAGCCAAGATTTAAATACGTATCAGATCGATTTAGAGATGGGTATTGTGTTGTTACGTATATAAAAAAAATAAGAAAAAATGTAAGATGGGTATTTGGATACATTGATCAAACAGGAAATATAAATATAATGCTACATTTAGATAGTGCATCAGAATTTAATGAAGGTTTAGCTAGGATAAAGGTTAATGGTAATTATGGATATATAGATACATCACTTAATGAAATAATAGAACCTAAATTTGACTCAGCAGCAAATTTTAGAGAAGGTTTAGCAGGTATTAAAATAAATAAAAGGTGGGGATTTATTAATAAGACTGGAAAAATTATAATACCACCTACGTATATTTATGTGAATCAATTTTTTGAGAATCGTGCATTAGTTGAAACTAAAAATAAATATGGTTACATAAATAAAAAAGGAGAACTTATAATATCAGCAAAATATGATATAGCAACAGATTTTTCAGAAGGATTAGCTGCAGTTAAAATAGATGATAAATGGGGATATATAGATAGACTTGGAAATTTGAAAATAGATTTATTGTTTGATAGAGCTAAGCCATTTTACGAAGGATTAGCTGCAATATCTATAGATGAAAAGTGGGGGTATATAGATAAGTTAGGAAAAATTGTAATTGAGCCAGTATTTGACTATGCTTGTAATTTTAATGATGGATTAGCCAGATTTAATATAGGATCGAGCTCTTTGACTAGAGGAATAAGCAACCCAAAAGGTGGAATGTGGGGATTTATTAATAAAGTAGGAGAGATAGAAATAATACCTGTATTTGAATCTATATCAGATTTTGAAGATGGATATGCTCAAGTTATGCAAGGTGATAATAGTAATTATATAGATAAATATGGAAAATTAATCTTATGAAAAAATTGAAAAAAAAATCTTAAAGTAGTAATATATAAAATATAAAAGGGAGATAAGTATCTCCCTTTTATATTTGAGTAGAACTTTGACTAATATTTTTTCAAGGAGGAATAAATATGAAATTATTTAATCAACTAGCGCTTATACTAGGTATATTAGTAGTAGGAGAATATGTTAGTTCATTAATACAGAATTTAGCTACTATACCAGGTAGCATAATTGGTATGATTTTATTATTTTTAATGTTACAGTTTAAGATTATAAAATTGGAGGATATAAGAGAAATTAGTGATTTATTTTTAGATAATATAGCAATATTTTTTATACCAGCAGGTGTGTCATTAATAAATTCATTAGATATTATAGCTAATAATATATGGATTCTTATAATAAGTATATTTTTAAGTACAATTATAGTGATGTATATAACAGGTACTATAGTTGAAAAAATGATAAAAAATAAAGTTAAGGAGGATTAATGATGTATGATATTTTAAAGACACCAATATTTGGACTAGTTCTAACTATCTTATTTTTTAATATGGGGGTATATATACAAAGAAAAACTAAAAATCCAATATTAAATCCATTATTAATATCAATATTAGGAATTATATTATTTTTAAGTGTAAGTAAAATATCGTATGAAAGTTATAAAATTGGTGGGGATAGTATAAACTTCTTTTTAGGTCCTGTTACAATAGCTTTAGCAGTTCCATTTTATAAGCAATTTGATTTATTTAAAAAATATATAGTAGAAATACTAATAGGTATAGGATGTGGAGTACTATCATCATTTATATCTATAATAATAATTGGAAAAATTATGAATTCGGATATTGATGTAATAAATTCATTAATTCCGAAATCTATAACTACCCCAATGGGATTATCATTAACTAATACAATAGGTGGAATTGAATCTATAACAGTAGTAGCAATAATTTTAACTGGAATACTAGGTGCTATAATAGCTCCAGTGGTATTTAGAATTGGAAATATAAAACATCCAGTTGCAAAGGGAATAGCACTTGGTACATCAGCACATGCACTTGGAACATCAAAAGCATTAGAAATGGGAGAAGTAGAAGGAGCCATGAGTGGATTATCTATAGGTATATCTGGAATAATAACTGTTATACTAATACCAATAGTAATAGAGTTAATTTAAAAGATATATTTTAAAAAATAGTATATTAAAAAATAATTAAAGAAAAATGAAATAGATATACCTAATAATTCATATATTGAAATAAACAAAATAGATATTTCATTTGATATAATTAATACATAGTACATATTTCTATAATGTTAGATTGAAAAATCAATATTATAGGAATAATAAAAAAATTAATAATAATAATAAATATT
>JAVXLU010000104.1:0-8321 GCA_036646635.1 Romboutsia sp. | reverse complement strand
TCTCCTGATTTTATTATATCTTTTTTATTATTTTCTAAAAGAGGTAATTTTATTTGAATATCTAAATCTTTTTCTTCTACTTCTATGTATTCTTTTATTTTTTCTCTAAACAATATATCTTGTTCTAAATTATTTTTATTTTGCATTCCTACTAGTAAAACCCCTGCATCTTTATTTTTTTTTCTTATATTTTTTAATATTTCATTTTTGTAAAGTAATGCTAAATTATTTGATTTATAAAAAGGTTCTAATATTTCTATCTCTACTAAATTATGTGCTACTAAATTTAATTTTTCATATCTTTTTTTGAATATTTCATAATCATGCCCTTCTGTCATAAACAATGGACAAATTATAATTTTTTTATACCCACTAGATACTATTTCTTCTATTGATTCTTCAAAGTATGGTTGTGAGTACATATAAGAGTTTACGATATCATACTCCTCCCCTAAATTATATCTTAATTTTTGGGCTACTTCTTCAGCCTGTTCTTTGAAATTACTTGAACCTAATTTATTATAATAATTTTTATAATTATATAAATCATTACTTCCTGTAAGTAATGATTTATACCCTTTTTCATAATAAATTTGTGTAGACCTTTCTTTTAAGTTATAATTTTCATCTTCTCCTTCTGAAATTAATAAGACTAATGTCTTTTCTTTTTCTATTGATTCTTCTATATCTTTAAATGTTACATAATTTCTAAATACAAAGGTTATTATAAAATTTGTTAAAGTAAAAGCAATAATAATTGCATAAATCATATATTTATATTCTTTATTTATTATTATTTGCTTATAAGTTAATATAGTTGCCAAAACTATAAATATATTTTCAATATAACCCTTAAATATAAAACTAAAAAATAAAGATACACATAACGCTATTGAAATCCACATTAAATCAACCCCAATATTATATTAACTTTAATAAAAGCCTTGTTTACAGTTATTATATATATGATGTATAATCAATATGTATGTCTACAATTGAATTTTGTAAATTTATTAAAGTGGCTTATTAACTAGCTTTCGTTATAAGATAGGTTGTTTAAATTTATAATATAATTTTTGATAGAGAAACTATCATAAACATATAAATATCATAAAAAAAAGAGAGGACGATAACTATGAAATTAGGTATAGTAGGTCTACCAAATGTAGGTAAAAGTACATTATTTAATGCAATAACTCAAGCAGGAGCTGAGTCTGCAAACTACCCTTTCTGTACAATAGAACCAAACGTTGGTGTTGTTTCTGTTCCAGATGAGAGGTTAGAAAAATTAAGAGAATTATACAACTCTAAAAAGGTTGTTCCAACAGCTATAGAATTCTGTGATATAGCAGGATTAGTTAGAGGAGCTTCTAAAGGAGAAGGTCTTGGAAACAAGTTCTTATCCCACATAAGAGAGGTTGATGCTATCGTTCATGTTGTTAGATGTTTTGAAGATCCTAATGTTATCCATGTTGATGGTTCTGTTGATCCTTTAAGAGATATCGAAACTATAAATTTAGAATTAATATTTTCTGATATAGAAATATTAGAAAGAAGAATACAAAAAGGTTCAAAAGCTGCTAGAGCTGATAAAAGTTTAGCTTCTGAACTTGAATTCTTAAAAGAAATACTAGCTACTTTAGAAGATAGTAAATGTGTTAGAACTATGGACTTTACTGAAGAACAACAAATATTTGTTGATTCATTAAATTTACTTACATCTAAGCCTGTAATATATGCTACTAATGTATGTGAAGATGATTTAGCTGATGAGGCTGAAAATAATCAATATGTTAAGTTAGTAAGAGACTTTGCATCTTCTGAAGCTGCTGAAGTTGTTGTTGTTTGTGCTCAAATAGAAGCTGAAATATCAGAACTTGATTCTGATGAGGAAAAGAAAGAATTCTTAGAAACATTAGGTCTTGAACAATCAGGATTAGATAAATTAATAAAATCTTCTTATGCTTTACTTGGACTTATGTCTTACTTAACAGCTGGTCCTCAAGAGATAAGAGCTTGGACTATAAAAGTAGGAACAAAAGCTCCTGCTGCTGGAGGAAAGATACACTCTGATATAGAAAGAGGATTTATTCGTGCAGAAACTATAGCCTTTGATGATTTAATTAATGTTGGTACTATGTCTGCTGCTAAAGAAAAAGGTCTTGTTAGACTTGAAGGAAAAGAATACTTAGTTAAAGATGGAGATGTTATATTATTCAGATTTAATGTATAATAATAAAAGAGTGTGTTAGAATAATTTTTATAATTATTTTGGCACACTCTTTTATTTTAATCTATTAAAAATTTAAACTCATCTCTTTTTTATACATAGATACTTCTTTTTCAGATGCATATACATAATGTCCCTTTTCTATTTCAACCCAACTAGGTTTATCCTTTGAATAATCATGTATATTTATATTATATTTCAACTTGTTTCTTTTTTTCGAGTAAATTGGATCAGGTATTGGTATTGAAGATATAAGGGATTTTGTATATGGATGTATTGGGTTTTTATATAATTCATCAGAACTTGCTAATTCTACTAATCTTCCATTATGCATAACTCCTATACGGTCACTTATATACCTTACCATAGATAAATCATGAGCTATAAATAAGCATGTAAGATTCCTCTCTTTTTGTAATTTCTTAAACAGATTAACAATCTGAGCCTGTATAGACACATCTAATGATGCTATCGGTTCATCTGCTATAATAAACTCCGGATTTATACTAATAGCTCTAGCAATTCCTATGCGTTGTCTTTGACCTCCTGAAAAATCAGTTGGATATCTGTTAATATAACTCTTATCTAAACCTACTAAAGATAACATCTCATATACTTTATTTAATCTTTCTTCTTTTGATTTATATATTTTTTGTATTTTTAAAGGTTCTGCAATAATATCTCCAATAGTCATACGTGGATTTAATGACGAAGTTGAGTCTTGAAATATTATTTGCATACTTTTATTTATATTTTTTTTGTATTGCTTATATATTCTTTTATTCGATATACAATTTCCTTTATATACTATATTTCCATCAGTGGGCTCGTAAAGTTTAATTATACTTTTACCTATTGTAGATTTTCCTGAACCTGATTCTCCAACTAATCCAAATACTTCGCCTTTATAAATATCAAATGATACATCTTCTATTGCCTTTATAGTTATATGTTTATCTAATTTAAAATATTTTTTTAAATTTTTAACTTCTATTAATTTCTCTTTATCCATATTAAATAACCCTTTCATCTTTGTTATTTAAAGGTGATTCTACTTTTGGTGCATAATCATGTAATAACCAAGTAGATGCACTATGTTCGTCACTTATTTTAAACATAGGTGGTTCTTCGTAATAATCTATTTTTAAAGCGCATTTATTTCTAATAGCAAAAGCATCTCCTTTAGGTGGATTTAATAGATTGGGTGGCATTCCTGGTATACTATACAAAAATTCATTTTCTGATTTTAATGTTGGTAGTGATGCCATTAATCCCCATGTATATGGATGTTTTGCATTATAAAATATATCCTCACTATTTCCTATTTCTACTATTTTTCCTGCATACATAACAGCAACTTTATCTGCTATTTCTGCAACTACTCCTAAATCATGAGTTATAAATATAATTGAAAGTCCTATTTTTTTCTGTAAATCTTTTACTAATTCTAATATTTGTGATTGTATAGTTACATCTAATGCAGTTGTAGGCTCATCTGCAATTAATACACTTGGATTACATGCAAGTGATATAGCTATTACTATACGTTGTCTCATTCCTCCTGAAAAGTGATGTGGGTATTGATTAAACCTTTTTTGTGCATTATCTATACCTACTAAACTAATAAGTTCTATTACCCTTTTTTTAGCTTCTTTTTTACTTATTTTATTATGTATTAAGATAGCTTCTAATATTTGTTCTCCTATTGATATAGTTGGATTTAATGCAGTCATTGGATCTTGAAATATCATAGCTATTTCTTTTCCTCTTATTGTGTTCATTTCCTTTTGTGTAAATTTACTTATTTCTTTATTATTTAAAATAATTTCTCCATTTTCTATATATCCATTATTAGGTAGTATTTTCATTATACTTTTACAAAGTACTGACTTTCCGCATCCCGATTCTCCAACAATAGCTAGTGTTTCTCCTTTTCTTAAATTAAAAGAAATATTTCTAACAGCTTGAACTTGACCTTCTTGGGTATTAAATTTTACACTTAAATTATTAACCTCTAATACTATTTCCAAATTAAATCATCCCCTATGCTACTTAAAGCTTAAGAATATATATTCTTAAGCTTTATATAAAATTTTTATTCTATTGTCCAATCAGCTATATTCCAAAATATTCCTACGCCATGATGTCCTAAAATAGTTTCAGGTGTTATACCTTTTAAATTATTTTTTCCAACATATATTGCATCTATATACGCTAAGAATGTATATGGCATATCTTTAGTCATTTCTTCTTGGAATTCCTTATAATATTTTAATCTATCTTCCTCTACATCTGTTTCTCTAGCTTTTGTAAGTATATCATCTATCTTAGTATTAGAATATGAACTATAATTTGACCCTTTATCAGTTCCAAATACTTTGTATGTATGATCATCTGGGTCAAATGGACTTCCCCATCCAATTAAATGCGCATCTTGATTTTCCCAATCTGTTTGAGCTACTACAACTGCTTTGGCATTTACACCTATTTCTTGTAATTGTTGACACGCTATTTTAGCCATATCAATTCTAACTTGTTCACCCTCACTAGCTGTTACTTCAAATTCTAATTTTTTACCATCTTTTTCGTATATATTATCACTACCTAATTTCCATCCCAATTTTTCTATTTCTTCTTTAGCTTTCTCAGGATTGTAATCAAACTTTTCTATATCTTGATTATTATATGGTCCCATTTGAAGTGGTGAATATGCTATATCCCCATTTCCTAATAATACACTATCTACTATTACCTTTCTATCTATACCATAGCTTAATGCATTTGGTAATTCTTTATTATTTTTAAAGAATTCAGAGTTGAAATTATATAGTATTCCTCTATAATCTGCTGTTTTCATTATATTAATATTAAAATCTTCATTAGTTTTAAATATTTCCATATCTTTTGGTGTTACTTGAGCTAAGTCTAATTCACCTGATTTTAATTGCATGGCTTTAGCTTTTGCATCTGTAACTATTTTAAATACTACTTTATCTAAACCTGGTTCTTTTTCAAAGTATTCTTCATTTTTTTCAAGAGATATACTTTGACCTTTGTCCCATTTAGCTAACTTAAATGGTCCAGTTCCTATTGGACTTTGATTGTATGAATCTGTTGTTATATCTTTTCCATCTAATATATGTTTCGGTAATATACCTATTGTTAAATAATCAAGCATTGCAACATTAGGTGCTTTTAAACTTATTTTTATAGTATTTTCATCTACTGCTTCTATGTTAGTTATATCTTCATAGTTTGATGCTATTTCTGATGCATTATCTGGATTCATTATTGTCTCTAGTGTAAACTTAACATCTTCTGAACTAAATTTTTCTCCGTCATGCCATTTAACATCAGTTCTTAATTTAAAAGTATATGTATTAGTTTCTTTATCAAATTCCCAACTTTCAGCTAAAGCTGGAACTATTTTATTATTTTTATCATGTGCTGTAATACCATTAAATATTAATGAATTTATTTCTCCATGTTCATATAAAGCCGGATTTATACTTGTATAATCACCACTTCCATAAACTAAAACTTTTTCATCAGATACCTTTGGCATATCTTTTGAATCCCCTTCATCTTTGTTGCCTGTACTTGAACATCCTGTCATTACACTTAAAATCATTACTAAACTCATAATCTTTAACTTTTTTAGTTTCATATTATTCCTCCTCGTTGTATAAATTACCCCTTTTTATTTAAATAGACTTTTAAAATACTTCTAGTATTTATTTAATAAAATTTTACTTTACCTATCCAATATAGCATCCCTATTATATAAATAAATTTAAAGATTGCTTAATTTCTTATTACTATTTTTTCTTATATAATTACCTATATTAGTTATACAAACTAATGTAACTACTAAAAATATACCTGGTATTAATATTATCCACCAATTATTTGTAAGTAGTGCCTGTTCTGATAGTGAAAGCATACTACCCCAAGATACAATATCTAATGGCAATCCAATTCCTAAAAAGCTAAGAGTTGATTCAGTACCTATTGCTAATCCTATATTACTTACTACCATAAACATTATCGCTGATATAAAGTTTGGGATTAAGTGACTATAAACTATATATATAAAATTTCCACCCATAGCCTTTGCTGCTAATATATATTCACTATTTCTTATTTGTCTTACTTCACTTCTTACTATCTTTGCAATATTCATCCAACTAGTTATTCCTATAACAATAGAAATTGAAATTGGTGTTGAGTTTCCAAGCATTGCTTGTACAAATATTATTATCAATATCGATGGTATACTAAGTATTATCTCAGTAAATCTCATCATTATATCATCTACAAACTTAGATGACACTCCACTTATACTTCCATATAAAATTCCTATAGATGTTGATATTATTGTAGATAATAATCCTATTAATAAAGATACTTTCCCTCCATACCATATCATAGAAAATATATCTCTTCCCATTGAGTCAGTTCCAAAGTAAAACTCATTGTTTGGTGCTATATTAGTATTTATCAAATCCATATATACAGGATCATGATTCATTATTATTGATGAAAAAATACATCCTACGGATATTAGTCCGAGTATAATTGCTGATATATATGGCTTATTCTTAATTTTATCAATAAAACTTTTTTGTTTTATTATTTGACAATTATCTTCGATTAAATAATTTTCACCTACTATATTAAATTTATTACATTCTAATTTCATTAACGTCACTCCTATCATATTTCATTCTAGGATCTATTTTATTATTTATAGCTTGAGCTATCATACTTGAAAATATTACCAAAGCTCCTGTTAATAAACTTAATACTAATAACATATTATAATCATGGTATTTTGCACTTTCAAAACAAAGTGACCCTAGACCAGGATATGAAAAAACTTGCTCTACTACATAAGTTCCTCCTAATATATGAGGTACTGATATTGCCATTATGCTAATGTATGTTGGTAGTATATTCCTTAAACAATGTTTATAAACTATCGCTTTATTATGTAATCCTTTTGATTTACATAATAATACATAATCTTCTCTTATTTCTTCTAGTAATTTATTTCTTATCATATATGCATAGTACCAAAGATGACTTAATATAAGAACTGTTAATGGAAGAATTAAATGTATTATCCTGTTCATGATATTATTTTCTTGACCCATCGAGTAAGCTCCACTTGTTGGAAGCAGTTCTAAGTTTATACTAAAAATTAGTATAAGTATTAATGATATCCAAAATGAAGGTATACAATTAGTTATTGTTCCTAGTTTACATATAAACCTATCTATTAATTTATCTTCATTGAGTGCACAAAATATTCCCATTAAAAGTGAAAGTACAAATGTTATTATATATCCTAATCCACCTAAAATTATAGTATTTATATAAACATCTCCTATAACTGTTCCTACATCTTGTTTATATTTAAATGATATTCCAAAATTTCCCTTTAAAGCATTTGATATCCACTTGCTATATTGAATATGTATAGGTTCATCTAATCCTAATTTTTCAATAGCGTGTTCTTTCTCTATTGTGCTCATTCTTTCTACGCCATCTCCATAATATGATTTCAGAGGATCACCAGGAGATAATCTTGCCATATAAAATACAATTAGTGATAATAAAAACATTACTCCTATAAATTGTAAAAATTTTTTTAATATATCTCTCAATAAATTCTTCCCCCTATAAAAAATTAGCTTCGCTCATATCCCCAATAATTCTATCTTTTGCTTATAAATTAAAAAAACCATAAAGATACACCTTCTGCTGTGTAAACCTTCATGGTTTGGTTTTATTTATTTTTTATAATTTTTTATTTTTTTAATCTTATCTAATAATAATATTAACATAACTTGGTAATATTTGTAAATATATTTTAAAAGAGATATCTCATATTTTTGAGATATCTCTTTTTTATTATTTAGCTATTTTAGTATTTTCATTATTAGCTTTCATTTTATTTATATTTATTAAGAATCCTACGAATAACACTATTGCTACAACTACACCAATTACCACAATAACTAAAATTATTTTATTAACTATTAATAAATTTATTTTAAACTAATATACTTTCTTTTCTAAGTTTTTC
>JAVXLU010000103.1:1531-8455 GCA_036646635.1 Romboutsia sp. | reverse complement strand
TTCTGTATTCAGCCGTTTCTGACTAGAAGTTTTTAACTTCGAACAAAAAATACATTTTAATGAAATTTAGAAGCATCTAACTTATGTTAGATGCTTTTTTTGCCTTCTTAGGTTTATTTTTCTTAATTTCTTTAATTGAAACAATATTAAATATATCTTGATTTTTGATATATATATTATCATTTCTAACAAAAAAACTTTCTGGATAATGATTTTTATCTTGTGCTAAGCTAAGGTGCATATACTTTCCATCCTTATTTTTAAAAAACATGTAATTGCATTTTAAATTAGTTTTAAGACTTATATTACATGAATCAAAGTCTAAAATAACCTGCTCAAATAATAATTTATCTATATTATGAAAATAGCTGACCCTGTCATTCATTTTATCATCAAAATAAGAACTACTCTTTAATGAACTATATGTAATACTACCTTGTAATACATTATTAAAAATCTTATTTTTTTTGTTGTGTCTAGTATTAAGTTGTGGTAAATCTTTTAAATAGTGAAACCCAATAAGATGATAAAAATTATCTTTTTTGAATTGAACCTGAATAGTCTTTGTATTCCCATCTTTAGTATCTATAGTTATATCAAAATTCTTATTAATTAACTTTTCGTAACTTTTAGCAGCTAAGATAAGAGGATCTGTATCTATTCCTATAACAATCACCCCTATAGTACAAAATAATTATGCAATAATATTACATAAATTGATATAAGTATATGATAAATAATTTTTGAAAATAAGTCAAGTAATTGCAATAACTGTAATATAACTTTAAAAGTTGAGTTTTAAATTGGAATGATGATTTTCTGTGTCAAGTTTTACCACCTGACTATGATGAAGAAAAAGATAAAAATTTATACTACCTGCACGTACTAGAAATAGGAGGCGTCTTTATTTTTTTATTGATAGCAAGTTATTGCTAATAATTATATGTCTATTGGGAATTGCCTTATGGATATATTTTTTTATGATATAACTTAAACATAAAATTAGAAAACCGAGGGGACACGTAAATGCAAGCAACAAATGAGTTAATAATAAATTCAAAACACACAAACTTACTAAATGAATTAAAACAAAGTTTAAAAGAATGTAAATCCTTTTATTTCTCAGTAGCCTTTATAAACTATAGTGGTCTACAACTATTACTAGACACTTTAAAAGAAGCTGAAGAAAATGGTATAAAGGGAAAAATAATAACAACAACAACAACAACATACTTAAATTTTACAGAGCCAAAAGCACTAGAAAGAATACAAGAATTCAATAACATAGATATGAAAATATTTATAGCGGATAAAGAAGTAGGATTCCATACAAAAGTATATATTTTTGAAAATGAAGATAACTATAAGATAATAATAGGTTCTTCAAATCTTACTCAGAGTGCTTTAAAGAGAAATATAGAATGGAATGTAAAAATATATCCCTTATTTTATTAAATTCTCTACAATAGGCACATCAGCAGGAGCCCAAACTAATGAACTTAAATTTTCTTTATTAAGATAAATAAGTTTAGAATGTTCTTTAGCAGTTGGAACACCCTCAACTATATTACATTTTATACCAATAAGATTTACTATGACTTTTTCATATTCATGAGTGTTCTCATCAAATAAAGATTCATCACATTCAACTTTGCCACCTGGAAATTCCCAAAGGTTTGGCATAGACATTTGTGGAGATCTTAGAGCACATAGAATTTCTTTATCTTCATTTTCTATTATTGCAGCTACTACTTTAATTGTTTTTTTCATAAAATCACCTCCAATTTAAAATATCATATATATAAAATTTAAACAAATAAAAAATTAAGCAAAGAATTTCAAAATAATATATGTGTATTTATAGCAAGCAAAGTTATTCTAATGCTAGATGATGAATAACTAGATATCTTTTGTTAAGTTTATTCTAAAAATTGAAATGTAAAGGAGGTTACTCTAAGAATGTAACATCCTTTTTGTAGATCTATTTACAATAAAATTTGATACAATATTTAACACATAATGAAAATATAAATTTACTTATGCCATCAGTTGAAATAATATCAAGTAATGATATGGAAATATTACTAGACATAACTCCAGCATCAGCTTTTAAAGATACAATCCCAGAAGGGTATAATAAATATTCTATTAGACATAGCGATGAGGGTGATGAGTGGTTTTGTACATTAGAGAAGTTTGTATGGGCTAACCATATGGGTGATTTTATTACTGATAAAGAAGTACCATTAGACGATGTAGACAATTATATTTATATCAACGGAGATTATAGTTATATAGATAACTAAGTTATTCTTTAAAAAAAATTTAGAAGATATAACTAGTAACAAGTAAAGTAATTGTAATGACTTTATGTTGTGTTAAGTTTTGCTATAGAAGCTTAATAATACTACTCAGTGCAAAGTGTATATAAAAGTAAATGGGTTATAGGTATAAAAATCAGAAAAATACGAAAAAATAATGATATACATTTACTTCACTCACGAAATAAACTAAAATTAATTATATAAATTAGAAAAAATCGAAAAGAAGGTGAAACTATGCTTATAATGTTTAGGGCAAAAAACTTTGCATCATTTAAAGAAGATGTAATATTAGACCTAAGAAAAACATCATACAAGCAACATCCATCACACATATTTAAAGTAGACGAATATGAATTATTAAAAACAGTAGCTATATATGGAGCAAATGCAAGTGGGAAATCAAACTTAATAAGAGCTGTATATGAATTTAAACAATTAATAGCAAGTCAATTTTATATAGACTCAGAAAGTAGTAAAAATATGGATGTATCTAGCAGTAATATAGATATTAAGCCATTTTTACTAACAGATGAAATAAATAATAATGTTGAATTTGAAATGGTATTTTATCATAAAAACAAAATATTTCAATATGGATATGTAATGGAAAAATCTTTGATAGTATCGGAATGGTTATTAGTAGATAATGAAGAAGTATTTGAAAGAGAAAATAAAAATATTGAGTTTGGAAGTAAGTATAATGATATTTTAAAAAATTACACTAAATTTAGAGAAGATAGACTGTATATATCAACTTTAGATTATTTTATAACAGAAGATAAAATAAAAGAAATAATAGATACTATAAAAGAATATATAATTGAAAAACTTGATATATATACAGAAATAATACTTGAAACATCTATAAAAAGTAATTTAAATCTATTTACACTACATCCTAGTATCGCTAAAAATGAAGAATTTAAAGATATAATTTCCCAATATATAAAAAGAATAGATGTTGGAATTGAAAAAATAATAACAGAAAAAGAAAAAATATCAAGTTCACAAGGGGAAAAAGAAATAGATGTAGTAAAAACAGTTCATCCTATATATGATGATAATGGAAATAAAATAGGAGAGAAAGTTTTTGATATACATCAAGAGTCATCAGGAACAATTAGATTTTTATCTTATATACAATACATAGTACAATTGATAGAAGAGGGAGGGGTATTTATAGTTGATGAATTATCATCTAGATTACATCCTTTACTTACTAAATTTATTGTTGATATTTTTCAATCAGAGTTAAATGAAAGCAATGCACAACTTATATTTACAACGCATGAAGTCTCTATAATGAATAAAGATCAATTTAGAAGAGATGAGGTAGCAATTGTGGACAAAGATATTAGTGGAAAATCATCATTATATACTTTATCTGATTTACAAATAAGAGAAGATGCAAGTTTTAATAAAGATTATTTTAAAGGTAAATATGGTGGAATACCAATAATTGCAGATGTTTTATTAGAGAGGTAAAAATGGCTA
Source organism: Romboutsia sp. (assembly GCA_036646635.1). Taxonomy (GTDB): domain Bacteria; phylum Bacillota; class Clostridia; order Peptostreptococcales; family Peptostreptococcaceae; genus Faecalimicrobium. The sequence goes on along the minus strand of JAVXLU010000103.1, from coordinate 4,637 downwards.
GATTAAATCCTATGAAAAAAAGAAGTGAAGGAAGCAAAAGAGAATATCTAGGTAAAGTATTAATATTTTGTGAGGGAAAGACAGAGGAAAATTATTTTAACCATTATGCAAAAATTCTAAATAACAAAAGTAAGTATTCTCATATAGATATAGAGCTTGTACATGTAGGTTCAGATGCTAAAGCTGTATATGATAAAGCAGAGCAAGTGTTAAGTCAGACACCTAATAAATATAAATTATATGATAAATATTTAGTATTTGACTGTGATGCTCCTAAAGAGGGAATAGAGAATGTAATTGAAGATATGAAAAACTCTAATAATGAATATAAACTATTATTAACTAATGAAGTTTTTGAAGTATGGCTTATAATGCATTTTGAAGAATTAAAAAATCCAATTACTAAAACTAAAGCTTATACAAAAATGGCAGATTATTTAGGAACAGATAAGTATAAATCTAAAGAAAAAGCAAGTGAAGGAACTATAAGAAAAGTTATAGATGATGGAAAAAATGCAGTAAATGCAATTAAAAATGCAAAAACAGTTGAGAATACATATAAAGGTTTAGATATTAAAAACAATCTTAAAGAAATGAATCCATATACCACAGTTCATACACTAGTAGAGAAAATATTACTTGAAATATAAAAAATTCACACCGGATTAAATATGGTTAAGAATTTGAATATAAGAATTACTTTATTACAAAAGCCTGCGGTTATTAAGAAAATCTTAACAACTACAGGCTCTTTTTAAGGGGGAAAATAAACTATTTAAGTTTGATAATATTATTAGATAACTCATTAATACTATCAGTCAAACCCTGCAGCTTACCCTCAATGCGAATCAACAAATACATTGATATAGCAATAGGGAAGCCAAGATTTGAAATCAGCGCAGAGATACTATCCATTTCTACTTACCGACTATACTTCTAAATCGTATTCAGTAGTAGAACTTTCAACAATTCTAGCACCTACGCAAGTAGCTAATTCATAGCCTTTTGGTTGGAAAATCTGCTTTTCCAATATTAGGTCTATAGTGTCTATTATGTCTTGCTCCTGTATATCTTCTTTAAGTACATCAAATTCGTAAATTTCATCATCACAAAAAATGTCTCTACTTAAATTTTCTACTGATTGGGATGCATAGTAACATGTGCGCTCTCTTTCAAGATTTTTTTGTATCTTTTGTAGTTGTTTAAATCATCTTGAGATAATTTTTCTAGGTTTTCTGCATCAGCATAGGATTTTAGTATTTCTGTTGTATATGTATCTTCTTGTTTTGACTCATTTAATTTGAATAAAATTTTTTTATTACCAGATGTAACAGGAAATAGAAGATTCTGGCCTGTTCATGTTAATGGAGAAAGTAAACTTAGTCCTTGGGATTTGAAAGGTGTGGATCAGATTTGGGCAGAGGCTATTGTTAATTTTAAAAAGCTATTGCTTATATTTTCTATATAGAGAGTAAAATAGGTTATTTATATAAAAAACACCTATATACGCGCGTAAGAGTTTCTGGCAATAGGCAACAGGCAATAAAAATCCGTTGCTTAGATTTATAGAAAATAATGAAAATATATTATTTGTAGGAACATCTGGAGTTGGCAAGACACATCTTGCTACCTCCATTGGAATAAAGAGTGCAACAAATAGATACTCAACATATTTTATATCGTTTCAATAACTAATTCAGCAACTTAAAAAGGCGTTAGCCGAAAATAGATTAGACGTTAGGCTTAAACATTTTTCAAAGTACAAAATTTTAATTATTGATGAAATAGGTTATTTACCGATAGATACTGATGCATAAAATTTATTTTTTCAGTTAATTTCTAGAAGATATGAAAAACATTGTACCATAATAACTACTAATTCAAATTTCTCAAAATGGAGTGAAATATTTTGATCTCCAGCAAAAGCTAATGCTATTTTAGATAGGTTGGGGGGAGTGTTGAAGATTTTTTAGGAAAAAATATGTATATGAAGTAAGCCCTAAATACATAAGATAGTAATAACGTTAAATTAGCAAAAATTGGTTAGTTACATTTATAATCATCCCATTTATAATACAAATAGTATAAAAATAAAATTAATAAGGTAAATTCTATATTAATTTTAGTACTGTTCAATAAGGAGTAGTTGAAGAATGGAAGAAATGTTATTACAAACAAAAGAAATGTTAAAAGACATTAAATTAGTAAAGAAAATTATAGATAATAAAGACGATAGAGCTACTTATATGAGTCCAAAAGTTAATATTTTAGTAGAGGGAATAGATCTAGAATTAAAAAATGCTGATAAGGCAATATACAATTATGAAAATGGAATAAGTAAAAATAGTGGTAAATTTATAATGAGCCAACATACTAGCATGTTAAAAAGTTCTAATAAATCTATAGTTAAAAGACATGGAAAGTTATCTGAATATGTTAAATTTAAAGAATTAAGAGGGACTTCTGTAGTGCAAAAAGAAATAGATGAAACTATTAAATGCCCTAAGTGTGGATCAACAAATATTTATATTGGCAAAAAAGGATATGGTGTTGGCAAGGCTTTAGTAACCAGTGTTATAATAAATCCATTAGTTGGCCTTGGTGTCGGAGCCTTGGGAAGAAAAAATATAGAATGTACATGTGTCAAATGTAATACTAGATTCAAAAATTATTAATAGTAATTAATAGGGAGGGAATTTTATGGGAATTGAGCTACTATTATCGGATGTATCTCATATTTCAAATAAATATGATTTGATAAATAAAAGCACAGGAAGATGTTTTAATATTTTTGATATAGCAAATATAAATAGGGATGAAGTTTGTGTATGTAGATTTATATATGAACTAATAAATCCGAAAGGTAGTCATTATCAAGGATATACATATTTAAAGCTATTTGTAGAAAATGTATTAAATATGAAGTTTAGTAACTATGAATATGAAAATGCTATTGTTAACAGAGAGTTTGTTATCAAAAATGGTAGAAGAATTGATTTAGTTATCGAAATTGCAGATAAAAGTATTCCAATTGAAGTGAAAATTTATGCAACTGACCAAAACAAACAATGTTACGATTATTACAATCATTATGCTAAAAATTCAA
>JAVXLU010000103.1:0-1521 GCA_036646635.1 Romboutsia sp. | reverse complement strand
GGTTATATAGAAGTAAGTCAAATATCATTTGAAAATGATATACTGAACTGGTTAAATAAGTGTCTTTCACATAATGAAACTATTAAAATAGCATCAATTAGAGAGATAATATTACAGTTTATAGGGGGGATAAGAAGTATGACTAATTTACTAGTAGAAGAAAAGGAAGTTGAAATTGCAAAGACGATATCTTCTTCAACAGAAAATATTAAAAATGCAATTAATATAGAAAAAAGTTTGAAAACATGTAAAATAAATATGGTAAAAAAAGTATTAGAAAGCATTGAAATACGTTTGGATAATATTTTTAAAGAAGAAGACAAAGTAAATGAATACTCTTATAAATCTAATAACTATAAACTTGTAAATACATATTATCCCAAGGCAAGTAAATGTCCAGGTCTTAGTTACTTTATTAAAAGTTTAGACGGAGAAGGTATTGATTTACTATTTAGATTTGAAATAGATATTTTTTTATATGCGGGATTTTGTACACCTAAAGATGGAGAATCCGATGGCAAGCAATTAGATTTGCGTGAAATAAGAGAGATACTACAAGATGATGAAGAAAAGCATATTGGATGGTGGATTTATAGAGATTATTTGCCATTTAATGATAAAAGTAGTAGTCCTAACTTTAGAGAATTTAATGATGCCTACTTTGATTTATATGATGATAATAAATTTAATGAGTTCATAGATTTGTGTGAGAAAAGCATCTTATCAATTCTAGAAAAAATTAAAGTGGACAAGTAGAAAATAAAAAGTATTTATAGGTACATAAAGGAATATGCTGCTATGTAGTTAATGAAATTTAATTAATTAAAAATAATTAAACTAAAATTGAGTATAGGCAATTAAAATATATATAATAGTCTATTAACATTTAATTACTTTTGCAAATATAAATAATACTTTTTAGGGGAAATAATAATGTTAAAAACAACAAAAATAACTGACCCAAAATTATATGCAATAGTAGAAGATGAGTTAGAAAGACAAAAATATAATATAGAAATGATAGCATCAGAAAGTTCTGCACCTACAGAAATATTAGAACTTATGGGGTCTGTATTTGTAAATAAAACAGAAGAAGACCTTCCAGAACTATATGTGGTCCTAGAGGTGGATTTGTAATGTGTAAAGAAAAATATGCAAAAGCCTTAAACAGAGCAACTTTCCCAGGAACATTGGGTTCTATACAATTAAATGGTATAGCAGCAAAAGCAAATATGTTTAAAAGGGTAATAGAAACAGAGTTTATAAAAACAATGGAGAGAGTACTTGACAATGCTACATATTTGGCTAAAGAATTAGAGAGTAGAGGATTTAGAATAGTTAGTGGAGGTACTGATAATCATATAGTACTTGTAGATTTAAGAGGTAAAAAAATAACTGGAAAACAGTTTGATCAAGCTTTAGAAAAAATAGGCATTACAGTAAATAAAAATACAATACCAAATGATCCAGAAAGTCCATTTGTAACAAGTGGTGTACGTATAGGACTTACAGCAGTATCTG
>JAVXLU010000102.1:0-8473 GCA_036646635.1 Romboutsia sp. | reverse complement strand
TATTTTATTTTCATTTTTCCCATAATTTAATATATCCTTATTTAATCTATTTGTATTATATCCAGATACAATATCTTTAATTTTTAAATTATATTCTTTACTGTTGGTCTCTATATAAATTTTATTACTATTTATACTATTTTCTATATATAATAATTTTTCTTTTAATTGAACTTCATTTAATTTTGATAAATCTTCTTCATATATACTTACACCTGGATATACTAGATTATCATATTTTGATACTGTTATATTAACTATTATAAATAATAAAATTAATATACCGATTATAGCACCTATAATAATCGTAATTTTACTTTTTTTCGATTTAGCTTCCTTCATTGGCTCTTCAATTTCATATGCTATATTTTCTTTTAATATTTCATCTTTTTCAGAAATATTTTCTATTTCACTTTCCTCTAACTGATTCGAATTACTATCTTTTTCTTCATCCATATTTTATCCCCCTTTAAAATTTTCAGATTAATAAATTGTATTAGGGTATAAATGTATATATTCAGTAAAATATGTGACAGTATTGTAAATATTATTTATAGGTATATGTAATTTGTATATATAATTTATTTATGGTAATATATTTTAATGTAAATTAATTGTTGTATAAAATATAACTTAGAAAAAGGTGATTCAATTGACAAATTTCAAATATGCTTTTGATAATAAAAGATATCATACATGGAACTACTATCTTAGAAACACTTTTGGTAAAAAAGTATTTAAGGTATCTATAAATGCAGGGTTTACCTGCCCAAATATTGATGGAAGAGCTAGTTATGGCGGTTGCACTTATTGTAGTAAAGAAGGTTCTGGAGATTTTGCTGGAAACCCTAAAGACGACCTTATTAAACAGTTCGATGATATAACTCAAATGATGCACAAAAAATGGTCTTCAGCTAAATATATAGGTTATTTTCAAGCTTTTACTAATACTTACGCTCCTTTAGATGTCTTAAAAGAAAAGTATGAAACAATACTACAAATGGATGATGTTATTGGTCTTTCTATATCAACAAGACCTGATTGTCTTCCTGATGATGTAGTTCAATACTTAGGGGAACTTAATGAAAGGACTAATCTTTGGATTGAATTAGGTTTACAAACTATTCATGATAAAACTTCTAAACTTATAAATAGAGGTCATGACTATGAAGAATTTCTTAGAGGAGTTGAAAAATTAAGATCTAAGAATATAAAAGTTATAGTCCATATAATAAATGGACTTCCTGGAGAAGACTACAATATGATGATGGAAACTGCAAAAGCAGTTGCTAACTTAAATGTAGATGGTATTAAAATCCACTTACTTCATGTTATAAAAGATACACCTATGGAAAATATGTTAAATAAAGGCATGTTAAAGCTAATGACACAAGAAGAATATGTAAACTTAGTTTGTGACCAATTAGAAATACTCCCAGAAACTATGATAGTTCATAGACTTACAGGTGATGGAAAAAGAGATGAACTTGTTGGACCTTTATGGAGCTTAAAAAAATGGGAAGTTTTAAATACAATTGATGACACTTTAAAACTTCGTAACTCTTATCAAGGAATTAAATATAACAAATAAAAATATCTATAATGCTAAATTTAGCATTATAGATATTTTTATTTAATCTAATAATTTTCCTGACATTAATTTCATATTGTAAAAGAAATCATTTATTGATATTATTAAAATGTATCATAAATATTGGATAATTAATTTTATCCTTCTTAATTTTACGAGGTGTAAAATATGTTAATGAATGCTCATTTTTTAATAGCTAAATCATTATTTGAAAATATAGACCCTAATAAATCATTCTTTCTAAGTGAAAAAAACTTTATTTACGGAAATTTAAAGCCTGATTCATCATCCAAATATGTCTTTAAAAAGCATTATCTTAATGAATCATTAGAATATATTATCTCAAAAATAAATTATTTATGCAGTCTTAATTTAGATACTTTACCTAGATACTTTTCAGTAAGTAAATTCAGTCAAGAACTAGGCGTTATTTGCCATTTTTTATGTGATTTTTTCTGTGTTCCACATAGTAAGCGTTGGGAATTTAAGCATAGTATGAAAAAACATATGCTTTATGAAAAAGAGTTATCTATAGTTGCTAAAGAAACCAATTTATCTGGGTTTAAAGGAGATATTGTAACTAATGATAATTTTGAAGAATTCTTCTATGAATTATATAATGAATATATAAATAAATTAGATTATAAAAATGATTTACTATTTTCTTCTTATATGTGTAACAGTGCTATAAATTATATACTAGATTCTATATTAAGAAATACAGTAAATTCTTACGATGTACTTAAATTTATCTAGGTGTCGAAATTTTTTCAACACCTTTTTTATAATTTTAATAATTCTATTCTTAATTCATTTAAAATAACTTTTGTCGCTCTCATTCTAATTTGTTCTCTATTTCCACTAAATACAAATTTTTTAACTATCGTTTTTCCATTTATATAAATACCCATATAAACAAGTCCAACTGGTTTTTCATCGCTCCCACCTTCTGGACCTGCAATTCCTGTAGTTGACAAACCGATATTAGTATTAAAATTTTTAGCTATACCTTCTGCCATTTCTTTTGCAGTTTCTTTACTCACTGCACCATATATTTCTAATGTTTCTTTTTTTACACCCAATCTATTAACTTTAGCTTCATTAGAATAAGTTACACACCCTTCTATAAATACTGAAGATATGCCCGAATAATTTATAAGAGACCCACTAACTAATCCTCCTGTACATGACTCTGCAGTTGAAATAGTCATATTTTTTTCAACAAGAATCCTTGATACAACATCTTCTATTGAGTCTTTCCCTTCAGCATAAATAAATTCACCTACTCTTTCTCTAATTTTATTTTCAATAGGTTCTATAAGTTTTTTAGCCTCTATTTTATTTTTAGCCTTAGCTGTTATTCTTAATTTAACATCCATCTCTTCTACATATGGTGCTATAGTTGGATTACTTTGTTCTTTTATTATATCTATTATCTTATCCTCAAGTAATGATTCACCTATTCCAAATAATCTTAAGGTTTTAGACTCTAAAATATTATCAGTTATTGTTTGTAAATATGGTTTTACATACTTATCAAACATTGGTTTCATCTCTCTTGGTGGTCCAGGAAGAATTAATATAGTTTTTCCATTTTTTTTTAAAATTGCACCTGGAGCAGTTCCCTGTTCATTTTCTAATATTATTGAATTTTTTGGGAAATAAGCTTGTTTTTTATTACTTTCTGTTAATTCAAGATTAAGTTTTTTAAAATGATATTTTATTTTTTTTAATGAATATTCATGTAATACAAGATCTTGATTAAAATACTTGCAAGCAACTTCTTTAGTTATATCATCAGCTGTTGGACCTAGTCCCCCTGTAGTTATTACTATGTCACTTCTTTTTAAACTTTCATTAAACGCTTGTAATAATCTACTTTCATTATCTCCGATACTACTTTGATAGTAAACTTCTACACCTAATAATGCTAATTCCTTAGCTAAATATTGAGAGTTTGTGTTTACTATATCTCCCAAAAGTATTTCTGTTCCTACAGTTATTATTTCTGCTTTCAAATTTATCACCTCTATGAATATAATTTTAAACTATTTCACTTAATTTAATCCACTAAATTTAGATTAATTAACTCGATTTTAAAATACTGTTAGTCTAGTTTCTTTTTATGAGTTATAATATATATAGTTTTTTAATTATTACAATATATTTTTTTAATGAAAGGATGATTCCTCATAAAAAAACTAGGATATTTATTAATATTAAGTATAACTATTATTCCTATTTATTCTATTTTAAAAATTAATATCAATAATTTTAAGCAAGATGATATTAATATAACACAAGAAATTTTAGAGATAAGTAATGAAAATGATATATCTAATCAAGATACTATTGAAGATATTAAACAAGTCTTTTCTTATTCTTCAATTCCTAATGAAGTAAAAGATAAGATGCTTGGTTTATCTATGCCAAATCATAAACCTTTAAGCTTTGATGATCTTAGTTATCTTAAGGTAAATTACTATGGCTTTGATGGTGAAACTCATATTGGTGAAATGGTTGTAGATAAAAATATAGCTTCTGAAGTTATAGATATTTTTAAGGAACTATATAACAAAAAGTATCCTATTGAAAAAATCAAATTAATAGATGAGTATAATGCAGTAGATGAACTTTCTATGTGTGATAATAATAGTTCTTCTTTTTGTTATAGGACTATTGCAAATACTAATATAGTATCAAATCATGGCAAAGGACTTGCAATTGATATAAATCCATTGCAAAATCCACATGTAATAGGTAATACTACTAGCCCCAAAGAAGGAGATGCTTACTCTGATAGATCAACTCTTAAAATGGGTATGATTAAAGAAGGAGATGATTGCTATAATGCCTTTATAAGTAGAGGTTGGAGTTGGGGTGGACATTGGAAAAATCCAGATTATCAGCATTTCGAAAAAAAATTATAAATATAGAAATATAGGTGATATTATGAATTTAATGACTTTAGAAAATATAAGTAAAAGTTATTCAGAAAAGAAATTACTAGAAAATATCTCATTTGGAATTAATGAAGGTGAAAAAATCGGTATTATCGGTGTTAATGGTACTGGTAAATCTACATTACTTAAAATTATAGCAGGTTATGAAATTTGCGACTCTGGTAATATTACAAAAGCTAATAGAGTTAGAATTGAGTATCTTCCTCAAAACCCAGATTATAATGAAGATCTCACTGTTTTAGAACAAGTTTTTAAAGGAACCTCTGAAGAAATGAAGTTATTATTAAGATATCAAGAAACTTTAGAAGATATTAACACTAATTTTACTGATTCACTAAATAATAAATTACTTTTACTTCAGGAAAAAATTGATATTTTAAATCTTTGGGATTTAGAAAGTGAAGCAAAATATGTTTTAACTAAGCTTGGAATTACCAATTTTAACCAAAAAATAAAAGAATTATCTGGTGGACAAAGAAAAAGAGTTTCTTTAGCTTCAGCATTAATAACTCCTTGTGAGTTATTAATACTAGATGAGCCTACTAACCATTTAGATAATGATACTATTGATTATCTAGAAGACTATCTTAATTCTAGACGTGGATCTCTACTTATGATAACCCATGATAGATATTTCTTAGACCGTGTATCTAATAGAATTATAGAATTAGATAAAGGTAGATTATTTAGCTATGATGGTAACTACTCTATATTCTTAGAAAAAAAAATGGAGAGGTTATCTCTTGAATCTAGTATGGAAGAAAAGCGTCAAAATCTTATAAAAACAGAACTTGCATGGGTTAGACGTGGTGCAAAAGCTCGTAGCACTAAGCAAAAAGCTAGACTTCAGAGATTTGATGATTTAACTAATAGCCAAAATATTTCTTCTGATGAAAAAATGGATATATCTGTAGGTTCTACAAGACTCGGAAAAAAAATAATAGAAATACACAATATATCTAAATCCTTTGATAAAAAAATACTTATAAATAATTTAGATTATACTCTAACTCGTACAGATAGAATTGGTATAATTGGTAAAAATGGTATTGGAAAATCTACACTTATAAATATATTAAATGGTCAGCTTAAACCTGATAGTGGATCTATAGAAATTGGTGAAACTGTAAAAATAGGATGCTTTAATCAAGATGACTCTCACATGTATAATGATATGAGAGCTATTGACTATGTAAAAGAATCTAGTGATTATATAGAGACTTCTGATGGAACTAAAATATCAGCTTCTCAAATGTGTGAAAGATTCTTATTTAATTCAACTATGCAGTATACTTTAATAGGTAAGTTATCTGGTGGAGAAAGAAGAAGACTTCATTTATTAAGAACGCTTATGCTTGCTCCTAATGTACTTTTACTTGATGAACCTACAAATGACTTAGATATAGATACTCTTAATATTCTCGAAAATTATCTTGATGAATTTAGTGGCGTAGTTATTACAGTATCACATGATAGATATTTCTTAGATAGAATTTGTAATAAGATATTTGCTTATGAAGGTGTTGGTAATATTCATATATATACTGGTAACTACAGTGACTATTTAATTTATAAAGAAGTTCAAGGAATTGAATTTGAGGAATCTAATACAGAAAAAGAAGCTACTCCTAGTAAAGAAAAACCTAAAACTGATAGAAAACTTAAATTTACGTATAATGAACAAAGAGAATTTGAAAATATAGATAGTGATATTGAAAAACTTGAACAAAAAATAGAAATGCTCGAAGAAAGTAGTTCTAAATTTGCTACCGATTTTATTAAACTTCAAGAAGTCATTGATGAAAAATTAAAATCAGAAATCGAACTTGAGAAAAAGTATGAAAGATGGGAATATTTAAATAATCTAGCTGAAGAAATTACTAATTCGAAAAATTAAAAAAATTCAGATTTCTTTAATATTTTAAGTTTTTTTTAAAATTAGTAATAAATATTATTGACTTTTTTATAGATTTAATTTACCATTATATCAACAAATAAATATTTTATATTCAATGATGAAGAAAGTAAGTTATATGAATTTTATAGAGAGCCAAGGATGGTGGAAGCTTGGTATTGAAATTTAGCTGAAGAGAACTTTTAAGAATATTACCTGAAACTAAGTAAGGTAATAGGTTGTCTCGCCTTAAGAGATTTGAGTGGATAAAAATATATATTATTTTTATCAACGAGAGTGGTAACGCGGAACTTTTTCGTCTCTTGGTCTTTATGACCAAGGGACTTTTTTATTTTATTATTAAAATTATTATTAAAATTTGGAGGATTAAAATTATGGAAAAAAATGTGTCAACAACCCAACAGAATAGTTCAGGATTATTAAAATTTTTAATACCATCACTATTTGGATTACTTTTATTTATAGTCCCAATACCTTATGGAAATATTATACCTTTAGAAGGTTTATCTCCAATAAATATAGGTATCGGATTTTTATCAGAGCTTTTTAAAATTATAGCTGGAGACTCTTTAACTAGCTTAGCACTAATCGTTATAGTATTATCTGCTACATTGTCTATTTTTAGTAAATTTATAACTATAAAAAACGAATTTTTAAATGGACTTTTAAATGTTTCACCATTTTGGCTAATATGTAGAATTTTAGGTGCTATCTTTGTAGTTATGAGTATCTATCAAGTGGGACCTAGTGTTATAAATTCAGATGTTACAGGTCAAACTATGTTAGGCTTACTACCTAGCTTACTGGCAATATTCTTAGTATCAGGATTTTTATTACCACTTGTTGTTGATTTCGGTCTTATGGATTTATTTGGAACTTTAATATCTAAATCTATGTATAAATTATTTAAAGTTCCAGGTCGTTCTGCTATTGATGCTATTTCATCTTGGTTAGGAGATGGTACTTTAGGTATAATGATAACTAATACCCAATATAAGCAAGGTTTTTATACAGCTAAAGAAGCTGCTATTATATCGGTATGTTTCTCTTTAGTATCATTACCTTTTTCAACTGTTATAGCTGATCAACTAGGATTTATGCCATTATTTGTTCCTTTCTACGCAACGGTATGTATAGCATCATTAGCTTGTGCATTAATAATGCCTCGTATATATCCTTTGAAAGGATTTAAAAATACTACTTTTAATAATGTAAAACATTTAAAAGAAGATTTAGTTCCAGAAGGAGATAATCTATTCCAGTTTGGTTTAAATAAAGCAATATATAGAGCTTCTACTGCTCCATCTCTAAAATCTATACTAATAACAGGATGTAAGACAGTAATAGATATGTATCTTGGTTTATTACCTCTAGTTATGGCATGGGGAACTTTAGCATTAATAGTTGCTGAGTTTACACCATTCTTTAACATTGTATCCTTACCTATAGTTTATTTACTAGAATTATTACAAATACCTAATGCTGCACAAGCTGCCCCAGCTGTACTTGTTGGATTTACTGATATGTTCTTACCATCAATAATGATATCTGGTGAAGACATAAGCCAGGTAACACAATTTATAATAGGTGCATTATCTATAACTCAATTAATTTACTTAACTGAAACTGGAGCTGTAATATTAAAATCTGATATACCACTTAATATAAAAGATTTATTTGTAATATTCTTAACACGTACATTAATAGCATTACCAATTATAACTGTAATAGCTAAGTTATTATTTGCTAATATAGCTTAATAATTAATTATAAATTGTATCAAATTTATAATTATAAACATATTATACATAAGGAATGGTATTCGACCTTTAGCGGATAACTTATTCTATAAAAATACTACTTTTTATTTTAAAAGTAGTATTTTTATTATATAAAATACACAATTAGTTAATATATAAACCAATTAAATATATTATAGTAAAACTTGACTTTAACATATTTAATATGTACAATTTTAAATATATTAATATTCGGGGGTGCTTT
>JAVXLU010000101.1:2589-8504 GCA_036646635.1 Romboutsia sp. | reverse complement strand
AATTTAGGAACTGCTCTAAGCTTAGAAAATAAAAAAACAGTTATAGTGGATGCGGATATAGGACTTAGAAACTTAGATGTAGTTATGGGACTTGAAAATAGAATAGTTTACGATATAGTAGATGTTGTAGAAGGAACATGCAGACTTAAACAAGCATTAATAAAAGATAAAAGATTTGATAATCTTTATTTATTACCAGCTGCTCAAACTAGAGATAAAAATGCAGTTACAGTAGATCAGATGTCTGAATTATGTAACAATCTTAGAGAGTCATTTGATTATGTACTAATAGATTGTCCAGCAGGTATAGAACAAGGATTTAAAAATGCTATAGCAGGAGCAGATAGAGCTATAGTTGTAACAAATCCAGAGGTATCAGCAGTAAGAGATGCTGATAGAATAATAGGTTTATTAGAGGCTAATGAAATTAGAGATATAAAATTAGTAATAAATAGAATAAGACCTGATATGGTTAGACGTGGAGATATGATGGACAAGCAAGATATAATTGAAATATTAGCAATAGATTTAATTGGTCTTGTTCCAGATGATGAAAGTATTATAGTTTCTACGAATAAAGGTGAGCCTGCTATACTTGATGCTAAATCTAGTGCAGGACAAGCATATAAAAATATATCTAAAAGAATCTTAGGTGAAAATATACCATTAATTGAAGCTGAAGCTGATAATAATATTTTCAGTAAAATTAAGAGAATATTTGGTATAGCCAAGTAGTAAAGGGGGATATGTCAGTGTCAGTGTTGGATTTTTTAAAGGTTTTTTCTGATGAGTCTAGGACAAGTAAATCAGTAGCTAAAGAAAGATTAAAATTAGTTTTAGTTCATGATAGAGTGGATTGTTCACCACAGCTTTTAGATATGATAAAGGAAGATATTCTGAAAGTTATAGCAAATTATGCTGAAATAGAAGAAGATGGTCTTGAAATTAAAATGTCTAAAGCTAGAGGCGATCAAGATGATATGACAGTGTCTGCATTAGTCGCTAATATACCACTAAAGAATATAAAAGAGAGAAGTATATAAATAATATTTTAAAGGGGGATGGATTTATAATCTCCCTTTATTTAATTTACAGTTAGAAAGATGGTGAAAATATGATCGAATATAAATCGGCCATTAAATTAATTAAGCAACTAGATTGGAAACTAATAATTACAGTACTTTCTATATTTATTTTTGGACTTGTAATTTTAGTTAGTGCAACACATGCACAAGATACAGGTGACTATGCACAAATATATAAGCAGGGATTAGCTTTTGTATTAGGTACAATAATGATATTAGCCATATTATCATTTGATTATAATATTTTAGGTAAATATTATAAAGCACTATATATAATTAGTTTAATTTTATTATTTATGGTTTTAATACCAGGTATAGGAGAAATAAGAGGTGGAGCTAGATCTTGGATAAGCTTACGTATTTTAGACTTTCAAACATCAGAATTAGTTAAATTAACATTTATACTTAGTTATGCTAAAATAGTAGAATCTAAAAAAGATAAATTAAACACTATAAAAGATATAATTCCGATGGTTATTTATGCTTTACCATTTTTGGGATTATTATTTGCACAACCTGACTTAGGAACTGCAATAGTATTTTCTTGTATAATAGTAGGTATGTTATTTACAGCAGGTCTTGATATAAAATTAATAAAGAGAACGATAATTATAGTATTAGTATCATTACCAGTTATGTATTTGGTTATGGCACCACATCAAAAAGATAGGATAGAAGCATTTTTAAATCCAGAAGACCCAACACTTAAAGGTAATTATCAAGTTATGCAATCAATGATTGCAATAGGGTCAGGAGGCCCAATTGGAAAAGGGTTATATAATGGAACTCAAAATCAAGAAGGATTTTTACCTGTTCAGGAAAGTGATTTTATATTTGCTGTTATAGGAGAAGAATTAGGAGTTGTAGGTATGGCAGTTGTAATAGCTTTATACTCACTTTTTTTAACTCGGATGATATCAATAGCCAGAGAAGCTAAAGATTTTTATGGGACATTAATAGTAATTGGAGTTATGAGTATGTTTGCATATCAAATTATTCAAAATATAGGTATGACAGTAGCATTGATACCAGTAACAGGAGTAACACTTCCGTTTATTAGTTATGGAGGTAGTTCGTTATTAACATCTTTAGCTAATTTAGGATTAGTTTTAAATGTTTCTATGAGAAGGAAAAAGATAAACTTTTAATCATAATGGAGGGATATATGAATATTGCATTAGTAGCACATGATGAAATGAAAAATACAATGGTTGGATTTTGTATAGGGTATGAATCTATATTAAAAAAATATGGACTTTATGCAACTGGAACAACTGGAAAAAGAATAATGGATGAAACAGGATTAAATATTAATAGGCTTGCATCAGGTCCACTTGGAGGAGATCAGCAAATAGGATCGCTAATAGTATCACAAGATATAGATTTAGTTATATTCTTACGTGACCCACTTACATCTCAAGCTCATGAGACGGATATACAAGCATTAATAAGGCTATGTGATGTTTATTATGTACCGGTAGCTACAAACCTTGCATCAGCGGAAATATTTATAAATGCACTTGATAGAGGAGAGCTTTCTTGGAGAGAAGTTAGAAAAACTACAAGTCAAAGAATCTAAATAAAAAAAGACAAAGTTTTAATTTAAAACTTTGTCTTTTTTTATTTTATTCTTATTTAATTAATTTAGCAAATTCAGAACCAAAATCGATACATTCTTGTAGTGTATCATTGCTTGGGAAGAATTTCTTTTTTAAAGAAGGTATAGGCATTTTAAAATTCATAGATTTAAGATTGTTTTCTGCCATAGATATACCTTCACCACTCCATCCAAATGAACCGAATACTCCGCCAATAGTACCTTGGTTAGCCATAGGATCAATTGTAGAGAATAAATCCCACATAGGTTTAACCATAGTTTTATTTATAGTTGGAGAACCAAGTAATATAACTTTTGACATAACAACTGTATCATGCATATCTTTTAAGCTCATAGTTTCTAAATCATATAATTTAACTTTAGCTCCTTGAGAAAGTAATCCTTCTTCTATTTTTTTAGCCATAGTTAAAGTATTAGAGTATGCAGATAAGTAAAATACAGATACTTGGTTTTGGTTACTAGTTTCTAGTACTTCTGTTGACCAATCTAAATATCTTTTAACTGCAGCCATAGGATCTTTTGTAAGTAAGGGACCATGAGATGTTAATATTGTATCAAACTCTATATTTAATTCTACAACTTTATTAATTGCGTTTAATACATGTTTAGCAAATGGTTTAACTATACAGTCATAATAATGTTTAGTTGATTTTAAATAATCTTCACTTTCTACAATGGTAGGGTCGATATTTGCAAAGTGACATCCGAAAGCATCACAAGTAAAAAGTGTTTTATCTTCTTCTATATAAGTAAACATTGTATCTGCCCAATGTAAAAATGGTGCAGTTATAAATTTAATATTTCTTTTTCCTATATTTAAAACTTCCCCATCAGTTATAACATGACACTTAAAAGGTTTATTTATTTGATCATTTAAATATAATTTAGCCGCTTTTGTACAATAAACTTCTATATTAGGATTTAAATCTAGTAAATATTTTAAGCTACCAGCGTGGTCAGGCTCAGTATGATGAACAACAATATAATCGATATTAGCAATATCAGTTATTTCTGACAAATTGCTTAAAAATTCATCTTTGAAATTTCTTTTTACAGTATCAAATAAAACTGTTTTTTCATCTTTTATTAGATAACAATTATAAGTTGTACCAAATTCAGTTTCCATTATGATATCAAATACTTCTAAATCTTTATCTACTACACCTGTAAAGTAAATATCTTTTTTTATTTCGAATACATTACTCATTAAAAATCCTCCTAAAATTAAAATCATATAAAAATTATACCCAATTTATATCAATTAAAACAAAAAAAGTAATAATGTTTTTTGTATACAATAATTTAAAATTATATATTTATTTTATATACAATTATATTATATCAAAATTAAAGTTAAAATAATTGTAAAAATTAATTATTTACTTGGAATTTAATACTATATATAAAATTTGAGGATATAATATTAAAATATAAAAATATTTGTTAGGATATAATACTTAAATAAGTTGAAAAATGACCGTTGTAGAATGGAATAAAATTTTGATACATAGTATTATATCGTGTATAATACTATTTATATTTGAAAAAAACAAACGTATTTGGAGGTTTTAAGATACATGAATAAGGTAGACTTAAAAAGAATTTTAAAAAGGGTTGAGAAGCCAGCTAGGTATCTTGGAAATGAGATAAATTCTATACACAAAGATACTTTAAATAAAGATTTAATAAGATATGCTCATTGTTTTCCTGATTTATATGAAGTAGGTATGAGCCATTTAGGTAGTCACATATTGTATGATGTAATAAATAAAGATAAAGATGTATTTTGTGAAAGAGTATATTCTCCAGCTGTTGATATGGAAAATATAATGAGGGAAAAAAATATTCCTATGTTTGCTTTAGAATCAAGAGAGCCAATAACGAATTTTGATTTTGTAGTTTTTACACTTCAATATGAACTTTCATACACAAATATATTAAATATACTAGATTTAGCAAATATCCCTTTACTTAAAGAAGAAAGAAAGATAGATGATCCATTTATAATGGTAGGTGGACCTTGTGCATATAATGCTGAGCCATTAGCAGATTTTGTTGATATAGTAATATTAGGTGAAGGTGAAGAAGTAAATTTAGAGGTTATTAATGTATATAAAGAATGGAAGAAAAACAAAACAACTAGAGAAGATTTTATGTATCAAGTATCTAAAATAGAAGGTGTATACATACCAAGTTTTTATGATGTTACCTATAATGAAGATAATACAGTTAAATTAGTTGTTCCAAATAAAGAAGGAATACCAACAAATCCTCAAAAAAGAATAATTAAAAATGTAGAAGAAGTAGCATATCCAGAAAAAATAATAGTACCATTTATTGATACGGTTCATAATAGAATAGTTTTAGAATTATTTAGAGGCTGTACAAGAGGATGTAGATTCTGCCAAGCAGGTATGATATATAGACCAATAAGGGAGAAAAGCGTAGATAGATTAAAAGAAATATTAGAAAAATTAGTCAAAAGTACGGGTTATGATGAAATATCACTATCATCTTTAAGTACGAGTGACTATAGTCAGTTAGAAGAACTTACAGATTATTTAGTAAATGAGTATACACCAAGAAATATAGGAATATCTTTACCATCATTAAGGCTTGATAATTTCTCTATGGAAATAGCAGAAAAGATACAACAAGTAAGAAAATCAGGTCTTACATTTGCACCAGAAGCTGGAACTCAAAGAATGAGAGATGTTATAAATAAAGGTGTAAGTGAACAGGATTTAGAAAATGCTACAAAAAAAGCATTTGAAATGGGATGGAATCGTGTTAAATTATACTTTATGATAGGTCTTCCAACAGAGACATATGACGACTTAGATGGTATAGCTAATCTTGCATATAATGTTATAGATACGTATAGAAATGTTCATAATGGAAAAATAAAAAGGGATTTTGGTGTTACAGTAAGTACATCAACATTTGTACCTAAGCCCTTTACACCATTCCAATGGCATGGTCAAGATACAACTGATGAAGTTATAGAAAAACAGAGATACCTAGTTAAAAAATTAAAAAATGGGAATATAAAATATAATTATCATGACTCTAAAACGAGTTTAATGGAAGCAGTTGTGGCTAGAGGTGATAGAAAAATAGGTAAAGTTATATATGATGCGTTTAAAGCTGGAGCTAAGTTTGATGGATGGTCAGAGTACTTTAGTTTAGATACATGGAAAGAAGCTATGGAG
>JAVXLU010000101.1:0-2498 GCA_036646635.1 Romboutsia sp. | reverse complement strand
TTCTCCAGACTGTAGACATAAGTGTAATGGATGTGGAATAAATACACATGATATAGGAAGGGGACTTTGCTAATTATGAGTAAAATAATAAGAACTAAATTTAATAAAGAAGGAGATATGATATACATATCACATCTTGATTTACAACAATTATTACAAAGAGCATTCAGAAGAGCTGATATAGGATTAGTTCATTCTCAGGGATTTAACCCTCATCCTAAGATTAGTTATGGAAATGCATTAGCGCTAGGAACAGAAAGTCAAGGCGAATACGTAGATGTTGAAATAGAACCTAACTTAAGTACAGAAGAATACTTAACGGCAATGAATGAACAACTACCAAAAGGTATAAAATTTATTAAAGCAATAGAAATAGAAAGACAAACTCCATCATTAGCTTCGAACATAGAATATGGTGAATATCTATTTACGATAGATCTTGAAAAACCTTTAAGTAAAGAGTTTGTAAAATCAAAATTAATAGGTTTTATGAATAATGAAGAAATAATGATAACAAAGAAAAATAAAAAAGGTAAGATAGTAGAGTCTAATATAAGACCGATGATAAAGCAATTTGATTTATTACATTTAGAAGATAATAAAATAACTTTAGAGGCTATGTTAGCTACTGGATCTAAAGCAAATTTAAACAATAATGTATTTATTCCTAAGATATTAGAAATGTTAGAATTAGAAATCAATCCATTAGATGTAGATATATTAAGACGAGACTTATATATGTTAGAAGATGGTCAATTGATATCTCCTATGTAGACTAAAAGGTGGATAAAACCACCTTTTTTACATATACGGAATTTATATCTTAAAGATTGTTGCTATATTAGTAAAATGAATTTTAAAATACAAGTAATTATTATATAAATAATAGTTTTAAAGTAAGGAGTTAAAATGAAAAAAATTATTATAGAATCTTTAGTAGGATCTCAAAAAACAGCAGTATTAGAGGATGATAAGTTAATAGAAATTCTAATAGAAGATAATATGAAATCTAAAAAAGTATCTAATATATATAGAGGTATAGTTAAAAAAGTTTTGCCTGGGATTGAAGCATGTTTTATAGATGTGGGATTTGAAAAATTAGCATATCTTCAATTAAAAAAAGAACATAATATAAAAGCAGGTCAAGAAATCTTAGTACAGATAAATAAAGAAGAAATTGGAACTAAAGGTGCTAAGCTTAATACAGAAATAAGTTTAGCAGGAAGATATCTAGTTTATATACCCTCTAATGACAGAGTAACTATATCAAATAAGATAACTGAAGAAAAAGAGAGATTTAGGTTAAAAAAAATAGCAAAAATAATAAATAGAGATAATTTAGGATTGATAATAAGGACAGAAGCTATAGGATGTAGTAAAGAAGAATTGGAATCTGATATAGAAGAATTAAGAAGTAAATATGAAGAAATAGAGAAAGAATATAAATTAGGTATGGGGCCTAAACTTCTATATAAAGAATTGGATTTTGCTACAAAATATGTTAATGATAATATTAATGAAGATGTAGAGAAGATAATTATAAATGATAGAGAAAAGTATTATGAAATTAAAAATATATTAAAATATATAAATAAAGAATATATAGAAAAGTTAGTTCTAGAAGAAAATAAAGATATATTTGATTTATATAGAGTAGAAGGTCAAATAGAAAAATCATTAAATAAAAAAGTATGGCTAAAAAGTGGTGGTTACTTAATAATAGAAAAAACAGAAGCTCTTACAGTAGTAGATGTTAATACGGGTAAATTTACAGGTAATTTAAACTTAGATGAAACAGTTTACAAAACGAACCTAGAAGCTGCAGTTGAAATATCTAAGCAGTTAAAAATTAGAGATATAGGTGGTATAGTAATTATTGATTTTATAGATATGCATAAAGCTAGATATAAAGAAGATATTATAAAAATATTAAATGAAGGACTTAAAAAGGATAGAAGAAAATCTGAAGTTTTAGGGATGACTAGACTAGGATTAGTAGAGGTAACAAGAAGAAGAGAAAAAG
Source organism: Romboutsia sp. (assembly GCA_036646635.1). Taxonomy (GTDB): domain Bacteria; phylum Bacillota; class Clostridia; order Peptostreptococcales; family Peptostreptococcaceae; genus Faecalimicrobium. The sequence goes on along the minus strand of JAVXLU010000101.1, from coordinate 475 downwards.
ATTCTATTGATAAGTATTACTTAGATGAAGGTAAAGAGTGTGAGGGTGAAGTTACAAATAAATCGGTTAATTATATGATAGATTATATAGAAAAGGAAGTTATGAGAATAAAGAATCACACTTCGTATAATAATGTTACATTAGAATTAAACAATAAACTATATGAAAAAATTAATGAAAAATTTATTAATTTAATTAAAAAAATTAGCGAAAAATATGCTATAATAATATCATTACAGAAAAGCAGTAAATTAAATTACGAAAAAATAAATATTATTTATAATACTTAGTTGACAAATGTACAATAAAGTAGTAATATTAATAACTGTAATGCCGCACAGACAAGGTTGAAACTTCTTAGGAAGTACCTATATGGCGAGTTTTAGACCGAGGAGGTGTATTTTAATGTACGCTATAGTTAAAACAGGTGGAAAGCAATATAAAGTTGCTGAAGGTGATGTATTATTCGTTGAAA
>JAVXLU010000100.1:824-8528 GCA_036646635.1 Romboutsia sp. | reverse complement strand
TAAATCAGAAAAAAACTTAAAAGAAATAAACAATTCAAAACAAATAAAATTTATTGAATAACTACATAAATAAAAATTAATTTATATAGTTGTTTTTATGATAAAACTATTAATTGAATTTATTTTGTGATATATTATACTCTATATTTAAATGAAATATGTAAAAAATTGTAGATATTTAATATATTTCATAATTGAGAGGAAGTATAATATGGAACCTATAAGAATAAAACCAGAAAAATTCAAATTAAATAATTTTATAAATTACTATAAAGACAACTCTGAAGAGTTACTTTCAGAATTTCCAAACTCTATATCAAGAACTTGCTTAATAGATAAAGACTATATGGATGTAATTAGTTTTGATGAAGATTATGAAGGTATAGAAGAATCAGAAGATTATATAAATCTATTATTAAATGAAGAATATTCACTTCATTTTGCAATAGGAAGGACTTACGAAGGTGCTGAAAAATTAGAGTTTATAGATGGAAAAAAATATAATATGAAGCATTATTTAGAAGATTTATACGCAGATATACATGTTATAAAAGAAATAGGAGACCTTAGTTTAGATTTAGATCATTTAGTAGGATTATTATTTGATTTTGCAGATGGAGAAATAATTATATCTGTTGTAAACTTTGAACATGGTGGAGGTATAGGGCCTTCAAGAATACAAGAAGTTGAGGATAGCGGAGACTTAGAAGAAATTATAAAATCGTTTATAGAAAGATTTAGAAATTAATATAAAATATAGGTATGATTTATTATGCCTTTAATAAATGGAGGTAAGTAAGTTATGGATGGAACTAAAAGAGATGATATAAAAATAGGGTCAAAAGTGTTAGTTGTTCAAAAGCAAGATCAGAGAAGTGGAAAGCTAACGGAAGGCATAGTTGCAAGAATTCTTACAAAGTCACCTAACCATCATCATGGAATAAAGATTATGCTTGAAAATGGTATTGTAGGTAGAGTAAAGGAGATAGTAAAGTAATTTTAAAATAAAAATTAACTATAATTATGTTTAATATTAAAATTTCTGTGTATATATATAATAATAGCTTATATAAATAAACAACACAGGAGGAAATTTGATATGATAAAATTATGTTCAATGTGCTCAGGGATAAGTATAGATGAGTTAAAAAAGCGTTTAGGTGGAGAAGTTGAAATTGAAGACGGATGTATATATGAATGTGGATCTGAATTCACAGCATACCTAGATGAAGAATTAATAACTGCTGATTCTGAAGATGAATTAGTAGAAAGCCTTAAAAAAGCATAATAAATCACGTTTTAAAAAACTTGACATTTTAAAATATATACAAACTAAAAAGGTATTACCATCAATTAATGGTAATACCTTTTTAGTTTGTATAAAACAGAATTACACTATTTAAAACCTTGATATAAATAAATTTATGATATAATATAGAAATAATATTAAAAAACAGATAATAAATTATGAAATTGAAATGGAGTTTGTTATGAAAAAAGTTTCAATAGTAGCAGTAATACTTTGGATGAGTGTTATATTTTATTTTTCTAATCAGCCGGCAATAGTATCAACAAGTCAATCAGATAAAGTGATTCAAGCATTAGATAAAGTATCAGAAGATAATAATATCTTAGGAAATATACTAGAAAAATTGTATGAGTTAAAAGGTGCAAACTTTATAATAAGAAAAGCGGCTCATATGATTTCATATTTGATACTAGCAGTTTTAAGTTTTATAATGGTTTATTGTAATATAGTAAATATAAGTTTAAGTATAAAATATGGATTTTTAATAAGTCTATTGTATGCAATATTTGATGAAATACATCAAGTATTTATTCCAGGAAGAGCTGGTATGATACAAGACGTTTTAATTGATAGTGTAGGTATAGTAATAGGACTTTCTATAATTTTTATTATTTTTAGGATATTAAAAAATAATAAAAAAATTGGTTTTTAACATAAAAAATAAGGATATAAAGAAATATATAATATTTGATTATGTTTAGATAATAAAATTTCTATTGCTTCGTCTAATAACTTAGAAATTGGAATTCTAGTTTCTTTAGCTAGATTTGGAACTTTCTTATATAATGCCTTATCTACAGCAGAACCGATTTTTGTTCTGTTTTTTAGCATATAATTCTAGTTTGAAAATATAGAAAGTATCTTATGTTACAATATGGTGAATATGTAAAAGCAACTATGATTGATATTTCTAATAAGTATGATTTAAAAATATTACTAACAATCAAAACAGTTCGCCCACACGTGGCTCAAAAGGAAAAGTTATAAATTCAGTAGGTGCAGGCGATTCAATGGTTGCTGGATTTATAAGTGGATACACAAGTAGTGAAAATTATGAAAAAGTTTTAAAATTAGGTTCGGATTGTGGTAGTGCAACAATATTTTCAAGTGACCTAGCTAAAAAAGATTTTATAGAAAGTTTCTTAAATGAAATTATAGTAAAGGAGATAATAATTTAATATGAAAATAATTGATTTAATAGATAAAAATTGTGTTAATCTAAATTTACCGAGTGATAATAAGTTAAAAACTATTGATACAATGGTTAATTTAATGTATAAAAGTGGTAATTTAAAGAATAAAAAAGAATATAAAAAGGCTATAATAGAACGTGAAAATTTAAGTACAACAGGAATTGGAGAAGGTATTGCAATACCACATGCAAAATCAAAATCAGTAAAAAAAGCATCACTTTCAGTAGGGATTTCTAAAGTTGGTGTTGATTATGAATCTTTTGATGGTAATCTATCTAAATTAATATTTATGATAGCAGCGCCAGAAGGTTCAAATAATACACATTTAGAAGTATTATCAAGATTATCGACTATACTTATGGATAAAGAATTTAGAATTAATTTAATAAATTCTAAATCGGTAGATGAATTTATTAAATCAATAGATAATAAAGAAAGAGAAATATTTGCTGATGAATCTGAAGTAGTAGAAATTATTGAAAAAAGTTGGTATCCAAAGGTACTTGCAGTTACAGCTTGTCCAACTGGGATAGCACATACTTTTATGGCAGCAGAAAGTTTAAGTAAAACTGGTGAGGAAAAAGGAGTTTCCATAAAAGTAGAAACTAATGGTTCAGAAGGTGCTAAGAATATATTGACAAAAGATGAAATAGAAAATGCAATATGTATTATAGTTGCAGCTGATAAAAATGTGGAAATGTCTAGATTTGATGGAAAAAAAGTTATAATAACTAAAGTTGCAAATGGAATACATAAATCAGAGGAGTTAATTGAAAGAGCAGTAAATGGTGATACACCAATTTATAATCATAGTGGGAGAAAAAGTTATTTTCATAGTTTTGAGGAAAGTGAAACAACTTTTAGAAAAATATATAAGCATCTAATGAATGGTGTATCAAATATGTTACCATTTGTTGTAGCTGGGGGTATACTTATATCACTTGCTTTTTTACTTGATAAATATGAAATAAATCCAGCTAATTTTGGTAAAAATATGTCATTTGCAGCTTTTTTAAAATTAATAGGTGAATATGCATTTAACTTTATGCTACCTATATTAGCAGGATATACTGCATGTTCAATAGCTGATAAACCAGGTTTAGTAGTAGGTTTTGTTGGTGGATTTATTGCTAAAGAAGGTGGAGCAGGATTTTTAGGTGCTTTACTTGCAGGTTTTATAGCAGGTTATTTAGTATTAGGACTTAAAAAAATATTTTCAAAATTACCACAATCACTTGATGGTATAAAAGTAGTATTATTATTTCCATTATTCGGTACATTTTTAGTAGCAGTAATAATGTTATTTATAGTTATGCCACCTATTACAGTATTAAATATTATGGTGCAAAATTTCTTGACAGGTATTGGAAGTAGTTCAAAGATAGTACTTGGATTAGTACTTGCAGCAATGATGGCGGCTGATATGGGAGGTCCAATAAATAAAGTAGCTTATGTATTTGGAGTTGCATCACTTGAGTTAGGACAATATGAAATAATGGCAGCTGTTATGGCTGGTGGAATGGTTCCGCCACTTGCAATAGCACTTGCTACAACGTTTTTAAAAAATAGGTTTACATTAGAAGAGAGAGAATCAGGAAAAGTAAATTATGTAATGGGTATATCTTTTATAACGGAAGGTGCAATACCATTTGCAGTAGGAGATCCACTTCATGTATTGCCATCTTGTATTTTAGGTTCAGGGGTGTCAGGGGCATTAAGTATGTTATTTAACGTAGGTCTTCGTGCACCGCATGGTGGAATATTTGTTGTACCAGTTGTGTCAAATCCAATTGGATACTTAATTGCAATAGGTATAGGTTCAGTAGTTGGAATGTTACTTCTTGCAATACTTAAAAAACCATTAGATAAAGATGCTTAAATTTAAATATTAAGGTAGAGGCTAAAGTACTTATAAAACTGATGGATAGATATGGAGTTTCTATGCATAGAATTTATTACTTCAAGGAATATTAAAATAGATAAATAGATAAATATTTAAAATAATATACATAAGGAGTATTAAGATATGGATTATCCAATGTTTTGTTATCAATGTGAACAAACAGCAGGTGGGAAGGGGTGCACTAAAGTTGGGGTTTGTGGAAAAACTCCAGAAATAGCAGCACTTCAAGACTTACTTATTTACCAAATAAAAGGTATTAGCTGTTATGCAAAAGAGTTAATAGAAAAAGGTAAAACAATAGACAAGGATATAGTTAACTTTGTAGAAAATACATTATTTACAACACTTACAAATGTTAATTTTGATGGTGATGTACACGAAAAAATGTTAAGGAAATCTCAAAAAATAAAACAAGACTTAAGAAGGAAAGTATCAAGTATTAGTAATTGTTGTGAACAATCTGCATATAACCTAGGTGATACTAGAAATCAAATGTTAGAAGATGCTAAATGTGCAGGAATAATGTATAATCAAAATTTAAATGCGGATATACGCTCATTAAGACAAACTATAATATATGGATTAAAAGGAATATCAGCTTATGGACATCAGGCTAGAGAATTAGGGTATTATAATGATCAAGTTGATGAATTTTATTTTAGGGCATTAGAGGCAACAACAAATGATAAATTAACAGTTGAAGATTTAATAACTTGGACTATAAGAACAGGAGATATGAGTGTTGCTATTATGCAAAAATTAGATGAAGCAAACACTACTATATATAAAAATCCATCCCCTCACAAGGTAAATGTACATGTTAAAAAAGGTCCATTTATAATAGTTTCAGGACATGATTTAAAAGATTTGGAAGTGATTTTAAAGCAAACAGAAGGAAAAGGAATAAATATTTATACCCATGGTGAAATGATTCCTTGTCATGGGTATCCAGAACTTAATAAATATTCTCATTTAGTAGGAAACTTCGGTGGGGCTTGGCAAGATCAGCAAAAAGAATTTGATAATGTACCCGGATGTATATTGATGACTACAAATTGTCTTATGAAACCTAGAGATTCATATAAAGATAGAATATTTACAACAAGTGTAGTTGGATGGGATGGAGTAAAGTATATTGATAAAAATGAAACTGGTGAAAAAGATTTTAGCGAAATAATAAATAAAGCATTAGAACTTGGTGGGTTTGGAGAGGATCAAGAACCACATGAAATCTTAGTTGGGTTTGGTCATAATGCTACTTTAAACAATACACCTGTTATAATAGATGCAGTTAAGTCTGGGAAATTAAGACACTTTTTCTTGATAGGTGGATGTGATGGTGCAAGGTCAGGAAGAAATTATTATACTGAATTTGCAAAACAAGTTCCTAAAGATTGTATAATACTTACCTTAGCTTGTGGAAAATATAGATTTAATAAATTAGAATTTGGTGAAGTATGCGGACTCCCAAGACTCTTAGATATAGGACAATGTAATGATGCATACTCAGCTGTAAAAATAGCGATGGCTTTAGCTGATGCGTTTGATACAGATATTAATAGTTTGCCACTTTCTATAATTTTATCATGGTATGAGCAAAAAGCTGTTGCTGATTTGTTAGCTTTATTATCACTAAATATAAAAGGTATATACTTAGGACCTACATTACCTGCATTTTTAAGTCCAAATGTACTTCAGTATTTAGTTGATACATTTAATATAAAACTTATAAGTACACCAGAAAAAGATTTAGCATCATGCTTAGAAATACCAACAAAATAAACATAAAAAAATAGGATAGAAGTTAAAAGTTTTATCCTATTTTTTTATGTTTAATAAAAATTTAAATGTATAGCAATTAATATAAAATATAGTTAAAATAACTTTTATATGGGTATATAAAAGTTATTATATAAAAATTGAAAAAATGATATTAATAAACTACATAAGCAAAGGGAGATAAACATGGCAAATATTAAATTTGATATAGAGTATGAATATGGGATAATATCAGAATCATCAAAAGGGTGGAAAAAAGAGCTAAACTTAATTAGCTGGAATAATAACAAGGCTAAGTATGATATAAGAGAATGGGATTCAGAACATAAAAAGATGGGAAAAGGATTAACATTTTCAGCTGAAGAATTAAAAAACCTCAAAGAAATATTAAATGGTATGGATATATAAAATAGTATGTATATAAAAATGATAGCTAAGTTTTTGGCTATTTTTTTTTGCCATAAAAAATTTACAATTAATCTAATTCACAAAATCAAGAGAATATTAATATATATAGTAGTGTGTCAATATTAAAAGGAGGGAATTTAAAATGAGTAGAGAAGAACTAAAAAAACTTACAAAAAGTCAGATTAAAGGACATTGGACAACTCCAGTATTGTTAACATTAGTTTATACTGTACTAATGATTTTGGTTAGTTCATTCCAAGAGTATGCTTATAGCTCAGTAATGAATATAATGGCATTTATAGTTGTATCAGCAATAGGAGTATGGGCTACAATTGGAATACCTAATTTTTATTTAGAATTTATAAAAAAAGATGGTAAAGCTGAATTTAAAGATATATTGGTATCATCTAATAAATTATTAAAATCGTTAATTTATACAATTGTAATTAGTTTAATCTCAATAGTGATAGGAATTGTATCAGTATTTATGTATACAGGAATATTAGTTGGAGGATTTTTCTCTTTTGATAGTTTGACAATTATGGCTACATTAGCTAGTATTATCATTATTTTAATTTCAGTAGCTTTTATAATATTTAGTTTTGCCATTGCCCAAACACCATATATTATACTTGAAAAAGAGGATTTAGGTGTATTTAGTGCTATGAAGTTAAGTATAGAAATGATGAAGGGAAATAAATGGAAATACTTTGTATTAGAATTAAGTTTTTTAGGCTGGGGAATACTTTCAGTTATTACATTAGGAATAGGATTTTTATGGCTAATACCTTATATATCACTAGCTACAACTAATTTCTATAAAGATATATCAATAAATATAAAATAATAATAAATAAAAAATAAGTCTATAAAATAGCTTAAATAGCTATTTTATAGACTTATTTTTTATTTTGGCTATGTTTTAAATAAATGTTGATATTAAGAACAATTTTAATAATAAAAAAATAGGTGTATACATTATATTTAACAATGATATACACCTACTTTTTGTTCGCATTATATTAATATCGTTCATATCTAATTAAATTAATTAAAACTAATTATTAGTATTAATTTTATACTTATCAAATCTAAAAGTAACAGTAAATTTC
>JAVXLU010000100.1:0-805 GCA_036646635.1 Romboutsia sp. | reverse complement strand
AACTAATTTAGATATTAGAACATAGCCAATTGCTCCTACTAAAAGTATTAAAGCTAATTTTAACAGTATTACACTATAATCTCTACTTAGTTTAAGTTCATCATATAATTCTCTTTCATTTTTTGAGATAAAATAATATCCATTGATTAATATCGATGCTTTATCTTTAAGAAGAAAAAACATACCTGATACGAAGAATAATGCACATGACATAAATAATGATATTTTTAACATACTAATTCACCCCTACCTTAAAGTTATTACCAATATATAATAATTGTGTGCTTGTTTTTATTATAGCATTATTTTTACCAACTTATTACCAATTACATAAACTTTGGTTTTCTTAATTTAAAATCCTTTATCTTAGTATAAGAGTATGCCACATTACTTTGTACAATAAAATTCTTAGTTTTAATAGAATCTCTGTCAGCTTCAAATATTCTTAGCCATTTAAACCATTGCATATAGTTTGAGATATATTTACTTGCAACACCGTTAAATCTACCCATCCATTTCTTCAAATTACTATGAAGGCTATTGATATGTTGGATGTGATAAATACCTTCTTTATGCTTACCTGTTTTTATGCGTTTATGGTCTAAATTAAAGTCTGAAGCAAATTTGATGTATGACTTATGACTGTCTGTACATAATATAGAACTTTCTCCTATATGCCCTTTATAGAGCCTTTCAAGTTCTTTATGTGTCATTCTACCTCTACATAAAGGTTCTATTATTAAATTTCCCTGTCTATCTAAAGCTGTAGCAACACAAATCTGCTCCTTAGATATACCTCTCTTTT
>JAVXLU010000099.1:0-8548 GCA_036646635.1 Romboutsia sp. | reverse complement strand
TTCATCAGAACTAAAAAGAGAAGTTAAAACTCCTTGAGCAATTGAAATTAAATTTAAACTTATTATTATTCAAATTATATTAAAATCTAATCTAATTATTTATATGCTATCTAAAAAAAATTGTCTATCCCTTAGTTACTTTATTATTATTTTCATAAGTTTAGTTAATTCTAATGCTTGTCCTATATTAAACTGTGCCCCTTCTATTCCTTTAATTCCAACTTCTATTTCTTCTATATTACAAGAACTAAAATCAATTCCCCTTAACTTAGAATCATGAAAGTTTGCATTTGTTAAATCAACATCTTCAAATAACATACCTTCATTTACAATTTCTTGAAATACCGCACTATTTAAATTTGATTCTTTCATATGTACACCTTTAAATTTTGAAAAAGAAAAGTTCATATATTTTCCTACAACATTATTAAAGACTACATTTTTCATTATACAATCATCAAATCTTGAGCCTATTAATTTACAGTTTATAAATTCTACTCTATAAATACTTCCATCACTAAAAGATATATTTGATAAATCACAGTTTTCAAATACTACATCTAATAAGTCTATTTTTCTAAAATCACATTCATAAAAGTCTACATTTTTAAATACACATGAGTCTAAACTTACTCTTACATTATTTATTTCACTTATTGATGTATGTTCTATTATTTTATTTCTTACGGTTTCTTCATTAAATATTTCATTATATATTTCTTTAGCTACTTCTAATTCCCCTAAAAATTTCGGTTTTTGTATTTTAATTGATTTGCTCATATTTTCACCCTACCTATTTTAAGTATATTATTTATTATAACTCATTCTCTTAGTATATAAAATAAAGGGTCGCTAAATTAGCGACCCTTTATATATTAATTATATATTGAAAGTTTTATCAACGTATTCTTTTATTTCTTTTGCTGTTGCCATAGTTAATACTTTGTCTGAGAATTTCTTCATATCTTCTAAACTTACAGAAGTTATAAATTTTCTCGCTGGTAATATAGATATTGGACTCATTGAGAATTCATCTAGTCCAAACCCAAGTAGTATTGGTATCATTCTTTGGTCCCCAGCAGATTCTCCACACATTCCTACCCACTTACCCTCTTTATGAGCATTATCTATTGTCATCTTTATAAGCCTTAGTACTGCTGGATTAAATTGATTATATAGGTGGCTTATCTTTTGGTTCATTCTATCTACTGCACAAGTATATTGAATTAAGTCATTAGTTCCTATTGAGAAGAAGTCTACATGCTTAGCTAATATATCAGTTATAATAGCAGATGATGGTATCTCTATCATCATACCTACTTCTACATCCTTAGCATAAGCTATATCTTGTTCATCCATTTCTTCTAATACTTCTTTTATAATTTCTTTAGCTGATAATAATTCTTCAAGAGAAGATATCATAGGAAACATTATTCTTAATTTACCATAAACACTCGCTCTATATAGAGCTCTTAATTGAGTTTTAAATATATCTGTTCTATCTAAGCAAAGTCTAATAGCTCTATATCCTAAGAATGGATTCATTTCATGTTCCATTTCAAAGTATGGTAATTCTTTATCTCCACCTATATCTAATGTTCTTATAACTATTGGCTTTCCTGCCATTCCTTCAAGAACTGCTTTATATGCTATGTATTGTTCTTCTTCTGATGGAAATTCATCTTCTTTGTCCATGTATAAGAATTCTGTTCTATAAAGTCCAACACCTTCTGCATCACTTTTTATTAATCCTTCTACATCATTTGGACTTCCAATATTTCCTGCTAATTCAACATGTCTACCATCAGTAGTTACACTTTCTTTTCCTTTTAATAATTCTAAACCTTTTCTATAATCTTCAAAATCTAATTTTAATTTAAAGTATTTAGATTTAGTTTTTTCATCTGGATTTATGATAATTTCCCCTGTATCACCATTAAATACTATAAAATCTCCATCTTTAACTGTTTTAGTTATATCATTAAGTCCTACTACTGCAGCTATCTCTAATGTTCTAGCCATTATAGCTGTATGAGAAGTTCTTCCCCCGATATCTGTTAAAAATCCTAAAACCATTTTTTTATTCATTGTAGCTGTATCTGATGGAGTTAAATCATGTGCTATTAAAATTACTTCTTCATCTAAACCTGCTAAATCAACAACCTTAACACCTAATATATGTCTAAGTACTCTATTTGTAACATCTTTTATATCTGCTGCTCTTTCTCTCATGTATTCATTGTCCATAGCTTCAAACATACCTACAAACATTTCTTTTATTTCATTTAGAGCAAAATCAGCATTTATTTTTTCATCCCTTATTTTAGATATAGTTGAATCAATTAATTCAGGGTCTGATAAAACTAATAAATGAGCTTCAAAAATTTCTGCTTCCTGCTCACCTAATTCATTAAAAGCATTTTCCTTAATATTAATCAATTCTTTAGTTGAAATATCAACAGCCGTTTTTAATTTTAATACTTCTGCTTCAACATCTTCTATTGTTTTTTTTTCTATAACTAATTCACTATGCTCAACTACTAAAGCTTTTCCTAGTGCAATTCCAGGTGATGCTCCTATTCCTTTGTACATATATATCCCCCTTTAAAATTATACTTTTTTATGATTATATATATTTATATAGAAAATAAAACCTCGGATAAACCGAGGCCCAATTATTATTCTCCAAATCCACCTTGAACTAATTCAACTAATGCATTAACTGCTGTCTCTTGGTCTTCACCATTTGCAGATATAGTTAATTCATCTCCTTGACTTAATCCTAAACTCATTATACCCATTATTGATTTAGCATTTACAGTTTTTCCTTTAGCAATAACTTCTACCGTAGATTTAAATTCAGCAGCCTTCTTAACAAACATTCCTGCTGGTCTAGCATGTAATCCACTTGCATTTTTTATAATAACTAATTTTTCCATTTTGAAACCTCCAATAAATTTATTCTTAAAGTATTTTTTACTTTACTAACTTTTAATAAATAGATTTGCTTTGATTGAATATTTGCATTTGTCTATTTATGTCCTAAGATTCTTTTTTTGTCCCACCATTTAAATAAGTGATTTTATCCTTGTTTTTTGAAATCTTTTATAAAACAATTTGTCATAATTTTAGTAATCTTGCTTTTTTGTAAAGATAGTATACTCTTTGTTTCTAAATCTAACTTTAAACTATTATTAGAATTTAAATTCTTATTAGCAACATCTACTAGTTTACTAAAATCATAAAGTTTTAATCTATTTATATTACTTTCCTCAAGTTTTTTTTCATACAAACTATAAAATAATTCTTTATATGAAAATTCTTTTGGTAAGTTAAGTAAATCTCCAACTTTTGGTATTATAATTTCCATCAATGTTCTTAATGATGGATCTTTTTTTATATTAAATAAACTTAGTAAACTTTCTATTGTTTGTTTATCTAAACTTGAAAATTTGTTAAAACAGTAGTTTTCATCATATTTATAGTCTGCATTAAAATAATATTTGACTCCCTCATATCTATTATATGATTTCATAGCATCTAAATAACCTAAATTTATGTTTTTAGATACATTATCTCTGTCCTTATTTAATGACCCTCCTAAAGATTCAGATGGTATTATTGTTTTAATATTTATGTCCTTTTGTTCTTGATACTTATTTAAGTTTATTTTTCCAATAAAATCATCTAAAAGTCTAATAACAACAATATCCTTATAACCTTTAGTTTCTATAAGACTTATCGGCATATTATCAGAAAACATTCCATCTAAATAAATTTTATCATCAAATTTATCTACTTTAAAAATTGGTAAACTTGAACTTGCTATTAAGTAATCGATTAACTTACCTTGTGGTATATCCTCTAAGTACATAGGATATGGGTTGATTTTTTTATCCCAATAGACAGTCATTAAACCGAAGTCTTTATTAGCCCTTCTAATAGTATCCTCATTTAATGTTTTTTCTAATAATTCCCTTAATGGAGTTATATCAATTCCTTCATTTTTTCTAGCTTTATTTATAAGTTCCATAACTATATTAAAGTTTTTAGCAGTAAAGTCTATATTTTTATATTTTTCATAACTCTCTTCATCTATATTCATAAAATGAGTATAGTCATAAGCCATCCAAATATCTTCCATTACTTCAATATCATTTTGAATTATGTATGCTCCATTTAAAGCTCCAATTGAAGTTCCTGCTACTCCTTGAAAGTCTAATCCAAGGTCTCTTAATGCTTTATATGCTCCTATTTGATAAGCACCTTTAGTGCCTCCACCCTCTAATACTAAACCTTTCATAATCATCACCTATTCTGATACGAAAGATATATACATTCAATCTAATATGAGTATATTTTATCATAAAAATATAAAAAAAGTATATATCTTTCAAATTTAATAATCTAAATAATCTATTTTATATCATTCATATTGCTTATTATAGTAACAGATTTCATAAATAACTTCTTTTCTATATAACCTAGTGATAAATTATCCATTATATTATTTTTTGGATCTACTAGATACATTTTTTTGTATCCACTCTTTAAAAATGACATACATACATTTCTTATATCTGAGTTTTTTTCACATTCAAATATTGATGGAGTAACCACCAATTTATATTGCGAATTTTTAATATTTATAGTTGATTGTTTATGACTATTTATAAATTCATTTGCCTCTTTGCTACTTATATAACCACTAACATCTACATATACTATTTTTTCAGCTTCTGCTATTTTTGTACTAATCATATTTTGCCCTCCTACTTAATTAATGTGTTTTTATAATATTATGATATTTAGGCTTTATTAGTGATTATAAGCATAATGAGTTCTTAATTAAATTATTTATTTTTAATTGTAAATCCTCTATTTTATTTAATTTTTCTAATTTATTATTTTGATTTAATAACTTTATTATTTCTTTAGAGTATTTTTCTATTTCATTATAGTTATGGTCCTTAAATATATTTATTTTCATTACTTTATTAGGGTAATAGTCATAAATTTTTTTAGTCATCTTTTTAGCTGTAATTTTAAAGTATTTATCGTATATATCACTATTTAAAATACCAACTAAGTATTCATAGGAAAATTCTTCTGAGTACTCATCTTTTATAAAAAATGAATATACATCTGCACTACAATAGCTATTATCATAATCTATTGCAAATTTATTCTCTTGTGCTTTATAAGGATACATTATTTTAGTTCGTTCAAATAATTCTTTATTTCTACCCCATTGTAATTCATACCATTTTCGAATATTCTTTATACATTCTCTTCTATTTAACAATTTATCTTTATATTTTCCTATATATTGATTTAGCTCTATACTATATTCTTCTTCATCCTCTATATCATCAGAATAGATAATTTTAAGATTACTATTTTTAACTATATATTTACATATGTTTTTATTTTTAACCCAAGTTTTTAAGATATTAGTATTTATTCTTTCTATATCTTCATCATTAGTGTTAATTATAAATGCTTTATCACACCCTGTTATGATTCCTTGAAAACTACTACATATATCCTCTAAAGTATAATTACATTTTACTTTTATATTTTCATAAAACTTTTTATCATTTTCATTTAATATTAACCAATTTTCCCCTAAGCTAGATTGTCTTATTTTGAATTTTTCAAAATATTCATTATCTATATAATCTATTAAATTTTCATCTTCAGATAATGTGAAATTTTCATCTTTTACTTTAAATATATTTATATAATTATTTACTGAACTTTGTTTCTTAAATGTAAATATAGTACTGCAAATTCCAATATTTTTAAATATACTAGCTCCTAAGAAATCTATAATTTCTTCTATCAATACATTTTTATTTATATATTTTCTCAGATTATATGCCGATGGACTCTCTAAAAAGTATCTTGGAGTTATAATACTTCCTACTCCATTTTGTTTTAATAGACTTATTATTTTTTTATAAAAACAAAAATACAAATCCGATTTCCCCCTATAAACTTCAGCATACTCATTTAACAGTACTTTTTTATACTCATTATCAAGTACTTTTTGTCCAATATATGGTGGATTGCCTACTATATAATCAAATTTTTGTTCCCATTTTTTAATTAATGAATCACAACATTCTATATTTATTTTATCTATTTCTAAATATGAACCTTTATTTTTAATACCCTCTATTAATATTTCTATTGCCTTACTGTCTATATCACAACCATATATACAATTACTAATTATATGATTATGTATATTATCAGTTTTCCAATACTCACTACCATATTCACTTTTTAATTCATATATATTTTCTTCAAATAAATCATAAAGAATATCATAAATTTCTAATAAAAAATTACCACATCCACAAGATATATCTAATATTTTTGGATATGGATTTTTTACTATATCATGGTTTCTTATAGTTTTTTTGATAATATAGTTTACTATGCCCTTAGGGGTATAATAAATCCCCTTTATTTTTTTAGTTTCTGTATCTAAACTATTTTCATAATTTTTTGATATAGAAAAATTATCACCTTTTATATCCCCAAGTTCTATTCCCATATTTCCCCTCCATAGGTAAAAATATTTATATGGAGTTATTATATCATAATTACATTACATTTATTTCCAATTTTTGTTTAGCCATTTTATAGATTCTTTTAAATCATGGTCTTCTCCTAATTGTAATAAATAGTCTATTGATTTATAATCATCCATACCTATATCTTTGCTCATTTTAGGATTTATTCTATGATAGTTATCTTCTAATAATTTTTCTGAAAATATTTGGCTAGTTTGAGAATTTCCTTCTAAAGTTATTGATATTATAGGTAGGTCTGGATTTTTACTTATTATCCAATCTACTGCACCCCAAGTTGTTGTATCTTGTTTTATACTGTTATAATTATATCCTGTTCCTATTGATAAAAGTCTCATATTATTACATTTTTTATCTAATTCTTTTCCCATTGAGTATAATATACATGATAAACTTGGGTCGGTTGCTATTATTCCTCCATCTATATGATATTTATATGTAGGAAAAAGTACTGGAGCTGCACTACTGCTCATAGCTACATCTATTACCCTTGCATTTTCTGTTGGTGAATTTGGTAGGTTATTATAAAATATAGGCTTCCAAGAACTACTTTCATTTCCTATATAAAAACTTGGTATAACTACTAATTTTCCTAAGTCTTTTAATTTTAAATCTTGCGGAAATATATTTAGTAAAACTTCTTTTAAATGTTCATTATTATATTTAGGTCTTATCATTTCTGAATAAGATTTATCAAATATATACTTTGAGTTTTCTACTGAATATAACTCTTTTATTTTACTTGGACTTACTCCATAAGCTAACCCTAGTGCTATTAAACTTCCTGATGAAGTTCCACCTATCATGTTTGTAGACCTAATTATTTCAGGAAATTCTTTTTGTATCCTTTCTAAAATACATATACTTAGAGAACCTTTTAGGCCTCCACCATCAAAAGATAATATATTAAAAGTAGATTTTCTCATGATTATTACCTCCATATATTCATATATTTTAGTATATGTTCTTTGAAGGTTATGTGTCTTTATATAAGTTCTTTATACACAAAAAAACTAGGATAATTTATCCTAGTTTTTTACAATTAATTTAATTCAAATCCACCTATCATAACTGACCCACTCTTAGTTTTATCAAATATTAAAGATATTTCATCTATCTTATTAAAATCTATACCTTTAAATGAACTTAATGGTACTTTGATACTTGTTAAAGGAGTCTGAGTACTCCACATTTTATACTTAGAATCTTCTAATTCAAGATATTCAACTTTACCATTAATATAATCTAGAGCAGGAGTATTTTTATCTAGCTCAACTTTTGAAATATTACCTTTTTTATCTTTTATCTGTATAACGAACTCTTGATTTTTTCCTTTAATATTTAGCTCATCTGATGAATCTTGTACAATATCAATTGATAAGCTATTAAATTCAGAAAAATCTTTAGTACTTGGACTAAAGCTCATTTTACCATTAGAATCTTTCCACTTAATATTTAATAAGTCTCTTATATTAAATCCTTCATAAGATGCTGGAACTGTATCAATACCTTGTGCCTTGTCGTTATTTACTGTTACTGCATCTTTAGTAGTTAAAATTTCAACACCATCTGCTTTAAAATTCTTCTTATCTTTAATAGATACTATTTCAGTTTTATTTTTATCACTAGATAATGTTTTTACATCATATCCATACATCTTATCTATTGATGATACTTTTGAATCATATAAAGTATTTTCTATTTTATTTTTTATAGAAGCATTAAAGAAATCTACTGCATAATTAGCTAAGAAATCCTGTTGCTTTTCTCTAGTCAATTGATTACTTAAATCTCTTGATAACATTTTAGCATCATTTGGTTTTATATCTGTATTAAAATAATTATGATTTGCTTTTTCAAGGAGCGTTAATCCTACAAAACTTTCTCTTTTCTTGCTTGTTAATATATCATAAATACCAAATCCATCTAAAGTTGTAACATCTCCA
>JAVXLU010000098.1:0-8574 GCA_036646635.1 Romboutsia sp. | reverse complement strand
TAGTCATCGTAGAGTCGCCTGCAAAAGCTAAAACCATAGAGAAGTTTTTAGGAAAAGGTCATTATACCGTAAAAGCTTCAGTTGGTCATGTAAGGGATTTACCAAAAAGTAAATTAGGTGTGGATATAGAAAATAATTTTGAACCACAGTATATAAACATAAGAGGTAAGGGCGATGTAATAAAGGAATTAAAAAAAGAAGCTAAAAAATCTAAAAAAGTATATTTAGCAACCGATCCAGATAGAGAGGGTGAAGCTATATCTTGGCATTTAGCTCATATATTAGATTTAGATGAACAAGATGAGTGTAGAATAGAGTTTAATGAAATAACAAAAGATGCTATAAAAAAGGCTATAAAAAGTCCAAGACATATAGATTTAAGTGTAGTAGATGCACAACAAGCTAGAAGAGTATTAGATAGATTACTAGGATATCAAATAAGTCCAATACTTTGGCAAAAGGTAAGAAAAGGTCTTAGTGCAGGTAGAGTTCAATCTGTAACAACAAAGTTAATTTGTGATAGAGAAAAAGAAATAAAAGCATTTATACCAGTTGAGTATTGGACCATAGATATTGATGCTAAAACTTGTAAAAATGAAGATATAAGCTTAAAGTTTTATGGAAAAGATAATAAAAAAATTGAAATAGAAAATGAATCAATGGTAAATGAAATTTTATCAGACATAGAAGGTAAAACTTTAGATGTAGTATCCATAGAATCTAAATCAAGAAAGAAATCAGCACCAAAACCATTTACAACAAGTATGCTTCAGCAAGAAGCTGCAAATAAGTTATCTTTTACTACAAAGAAAACAATGAGTGTAGCTCAAGAATTGTATGAAGGTATAGATATAGATAAAGAAACAGTTGGTCTTATATCTTATATAAGAACAGATTCAAAGAGAATATCTGAAGAAGCTAAAGAAAAATCAAAAGATTATATATTAGATGTCATAGGAGAAAAATACTACAAAAATAATTCGGACAATAAAGAGAAAAAAGAGACTAAAAAGGTGCAAGATGCCCACGAGGCAATAAGACCTACTTATGTAGATAAAACTCCTGATAGTATAAAATCATCTTTAACTAAAGATCAATTTAAATTATATAATTTAATATGGAGAAGATTTGTTGCAAGTCAAATGGAGGATTCTGTATTTGATATATTAAATTTAGAGTGCAAGATAGGAAGTTATACATTTAAGGCAACAGGATCTAAGATGAAATTTGATGGATATACTAAAATATATAATTTTACAGATAGAGAAGATAGGATATTACCTAATATAAAAGAAGGTGATGTACTTAATTTAGAAAATACATTACCAGTTCAACATTTTACTCAACCACCAGCAAGATTTACAGAAGCAAGTTTAGTAAAGACACTAGAAGAATTAGGTATAGGAAGACCAAGTACTTATGCACCTACAATTACAACCATATTAAATCGAGAATATGTTGAAAAACAAGGTACAAGTTTATGTCCAACAGAGTTAGGAATAATAGTAACGGATATATTAGAGAATAATTTCCAAAAATTTATCGATGTTGACTTTACTGCCCAAATGGAAAATAAGCTAGATGAGATAGAAGAAGGAAATACTGCGTGGAAAAAAGTTGTATCAGAAGCTTATGAGCCACTTAAAGAAGCTATTGAGATAGCTAAGGAAAGCATAGAAAAAATAAATATGGATGAAGAAACCGATGAAATATGTGAAAACTGTGGAGAAAATATGGTTATCAAGTATGGTAGATTTGGAAAATTCATGGCATGTAAAAATTATCCGGAATGTAAAACCACAAAACCACTTGTAAATAAAGTAGGTGTAAAATGCCCTAAATGCCATGATGGAGATATAATACTTAGAAAGTCTAAAAAAGGTAAGGCTTTTTATGGATGTTCTAGTTACCCAGAATGTGATTTTATATCATGGAATAAGCCAACAGGTGAAATATGTGAAAAATGTGGTTCTTATATGATAGAAAAAGTAACCAAATCGGATACGAAAGTAATATGCTCGGATAAAGACTGTAATAAGGGCATTTCTAAGGAAGATAAAGATAATATTGATGAAAAGATAGAAAATTAGAAAAATAACATCAATTATATTGAAAAAGGTATAAAATTGTGATAAGATTTCAAGTGCACAATTTAGAAAAATATAATTTTTCATTGAAAAATAGACAAACTTAGATAATAAAATAGGTTATGAAGTGCCTGACTTTTATGAGGAGATGAAATATAAATGGCAAGTGAAATGTTACAAAAAACAAGACAAATAAATAAAACACTACAAACAAGTGGTGGAAGCAATATCTCTTTTGATTTATTAGCCGGAGCATTAGGAGAAGTACTAAATGTAAATGCATATGTACTAAGTTCTAAGGGAAAGGTTTTAGGATTATACCTTAATGATGCTGAAGATAGTTCAGTTGTAGAAGATGAAAATACTAAACAGAAAAGGTTCCCAGATGAATACACTAAAAACTTATTAAAAGTTACAGAAACATTAGAAAATATTACTGGTGAAGATTCGTTAGAAATTTTCCCATTTGAACAAGATAGACTTAATAAAAATTCTACGATTGTGCCTATATTAGGGAGTGGACAAAGACTTGGTACATTAGTACTTTCAAGATATAATGAAGCGTTTACAGATGAAGATTTAGTTATAGCAGAGTATAGTGCAACAGTTGTTGGACTTGAAATATTAAGATCAATAGGTGAAGAGCTAGAAGAAGCAATGAGGAAAAAAGCGGTGGTTCAAATGGCAATAGGAACATTATCTTATTCAGAACTTGAAGCTGTAGAACATATATTTGAAGAATTAGATGGAAGAGAAGGGTTACTTGTCGCAAGTAAAATAGCAGATAGAGTTGGAATAACAAGATCTGTTATAGTGAATGCATTAAGAAAGTTTGAAAGTGCAGGAGTTATAGAGTCAAGATCTCTAGGTATGAAAGGTACACATATAAAAGTACTTAATGATAAACTTATTGATGAACTTAAAAAGTTAAAGAGTAATAACTAAATTAAAAATTAATTTAATTTTACAAAAAGATATATATTTTTTATTAATAGATTTATAAAAGGTGCAAAGTATGAAGTAAACAATGACAACCCTAAAGAATTGGGAGAAATAATTAATGACTTCCACAAAAAATTGTGTAGAGCCTTGTAGTGTTCAATTAAACATATATTTTTATTGATAATTTATTAAAGATATCTATTATTAGTCGAAGTACAGTTATCTAGATTAAATGTTGTTTAAAAAACAAGAGTGATGTTTTATTGAACAGAATTATATCTTCGCAATTTTAATATAATATGAATTAAAAAACGCAATATACAATTCCTATTCAAGGGATGCATATTGCGTTTTTGTTGTTAAAATATGTGTAAATTTACTTGTTAAAGTGCATGAGATTTCTATTTATAAAACAATTTTTGTACCTTAAAAGTAAACCTGTTAATTTTTTTAGTAGATATCTTTTATTGTTTTAAATTAATGTTAAAAATAATAAAATTAAAATAAATATGCAACTATTATTTCCAAATGAGCTAAGTGGAGAAATATAAGCTTTGGTCAAAATTACAATATATTATTGCTTTAATTTTGATAAAATAGGATAAAACAGATAATATATATAATTCAAAATACATTTATTGTATAATAGGGCATTATAAATACATTAATCATTTGTTTGGAGGAGAGAAGAATGCAAACTTTAGCAGATAAATTTAGACCAAAATCCTTAGATGATATAGTTGGTCAAGAACATATATTAGGAAAAGGTAAGGTATTAAGAAGGTTGATAGAAAATAAGAATGTTAGCAACTTAATAATGTTTGGAAATCCAGGAGTCGGAAAAACATCTATCGCGAGTATAATAGGTACAGCAACTAACAAGAAGTTATTTAAACTTAATGGAACAACTGCATCTGTAAAGGATATACAGGAAATAGCTAAAACATTAGATACTTTGGAGGGATATAATGGTGTAGTTTTATATCTAGACGAGATACACGCTTTTTCTAAAAGTCGTCAAAGTTCTATTTTAAGCTACCTTGAAACAGGCGAAATAACTTTAATTGCTAGTACAACAGAGAATCCATACCATTCTATTCATCCAGCTATATTAAGTAGATGTATGGTTTTTGAATTAAAACCAATAAGCAATGAGGATATAATTAAAAGGTTAAAAGTTTGTATAAATAAAGCTAGTGATTCATGGAGGACTATAACTTATAACGATGATGCTTTGGAATACATAGCAAACATTTCTAATGGTGATTTAAGAAAAGCAATTGGAGTACTTGAGTTAATTATAAATTCATATCTTGTTGAAGAGTTACACATCGATGTAGATATGGTTAAAGAAGTGTCACAAAAAAATATCGTAATGGATAAATCACAATACTACGACTGTATAAGTATGCTTCAGAAGGCAATAAGAGGTAGTGATGAAAATGCATCACTATTAGCACTTGCAATGCTTATAAAAGGTGGGATTCAATTAGAAGAAATTATAAGGCGTTTATTAGTTATAGCATCTGAAGATTGTTTTGGGATAGGAAATGTATATTCTACATTTTATTGTTTAACACAATCAGCTAAACAAGTTGGGCTACCTGAGGCACAAATTATTTTATCTCATGCAGTTATATTATTAGCAACAAGTCCTAAATCTAATAGTGCTTACAAAGCCATTAAATTAGCTATGGATGATGTAGAAAATATTAATATAGGATATATACAACCATATTTAAGGGATACTCATTATAGTGGAGCTGAGAAATTAGGCAGAACAGGATATAAATATCCGCATGATTATCCTAATAACTATGTTGAACAAGAATATATGCCAGATAATCTAAAAGGGCGAGTTTATTATCAACCTGGAAATAATAAATATGAGAATGCAATAAAGGAATATTGGAAGAAAATAAAGGAATGATTTTCATATTTATATAGATATTATGTATTAGATTTTGTATAAAAATAAACATACAAAGTAGTAAGAGAATAACTTAAAAGTTTAAGATTGTATATATTAAATTTAGGGGGAAGTATGAATAATAAAATTTTAATTATAGAAGATGATATAGAGATATCTAATATGCTAAATGAGTATATATCTAAAAACAAGTATGATACATATATAGCCAGAGATGGGATTAATGGGGTCAAGCTTGCAAAAGAAAAAAATCCTGATTTAATTATTCTAGATATAATGTTGCCATATAAAAGTGGAGATGAAGTATTAAGAGAAGTTAGAAAATTTTCTAACGCACCTATAATTGTTTTGTCTGCAAAAGAAAGTACGCAAATGAAGGTGGATTTATTAAAAATGGGTGCGGATGACTATGTAGTAAAGCCATTTGATTTATCAGAACTTTTAGCTAGAGTCGAAACAAACCTAAAGAGGTATGTAAAATTGTTTAACCAAACAACAGTATATAACCATAAAAATATAACATTAAATTATGATTTAAAAGAGGTTTTATTAGATGACAAAATGATAAAACTTACTTCAAAAGAATTTGAAATTCTGTATTTACTAATGAAATACCCAAGTAAAGTATTTTCAAAGAAAAATCTCTATGAAGCTGTGTGGGAAGATATATATACATATGATAATGATACAATAAACACTCATATAAGCAATATTAGAAAAAAAATTAATGCTGACTTAGTTGAGACAGTCTGGGGAATGGGATATAAGCTAAAGTGAAATCTTTAGATATTCTTTAGAAATATCTTTAGAAAAAATTGGATAATAGAGGGTACTATATAAGAGAAAGGGGATGATATAAATGCCAGAAATTATCTGTCAAACAATAAACTTATCGAAAAAATACAAAGGTGCTATAGCACTTGATAAAGTAAATATAAATATTAAAAAAGGTGAAATTTATGGATTAATTGGGGAAAATGGTGCTGGAAAAACTACATTAATTAAAATCATTGCACAATTGATAAAATCAACGGAAGGTAATGTTAAATTATTTGGAGAAACTAATGAAGACGAACTATGCAGATTGCAAAAAAAGATTGGATATACAATTGAAAATCCAGCATTATATATGGATATGACAGCAAGGCAAAATCTTGAGGTAATACGTATAGAAAAGGGAATACCAGGAACTAGCGATATTGATAAAGTCCTAGATATGGTGAATTTAAGTGATATGGGTAAAAAGAAGGTTAAGAATTTTTCATTAGGAATGAAGCAAAGGTTAGCTTTAGCAATAGTATTACTAAATGAGCCAGAGATTTTGATTTTAGATGAGCCTTTAAATGGTCTTGACCCTACTGGAATATCTGAGTTACGAATTCTTCTAAAAAAGCTAAATACTGAAAAAAATATTACGATAATTCTATCAAGTCATATTCTTAGTGAGCTTCATAAATTAGCTACTTGCTATGGAATTATGCATAAAGGAAAGATGGTTGAGGAGATAACATCAGAACGTTTAGATGATAGATGCAAAAAACACGTCTCTATAAAAGTTTCCGATACTAAAGTAGCATCTATGATATTAGAGAAAGAGCTAGGAATTAATGATTTTATTGTATATGATGATGAAATTATTAAAATATATAGCAATTTCGATAAGTGTTCAAAAATAAATAAAACATTAGTATTAAAAAATGTACTGGTTGAAGAAATATGTATAAAAGGTGAGAGTTTAGAGTCATACTTTGAAAAAGTAATAGGGGGTGAGGCTCATGCATAATCTTTTTAAAGCAGAAATATATAAACTAAAATATAGCAAAGAGTTGATAATTTGTATAATTGGATTATTTGTGCTAGGAGCAATAGGTATATATTATGGTGGAGGAATGACAGGAAAAGAATCTCTAGCAAGCCAAAGTCGGGAGATGTTCGGGCTCATGGCGTGCACTTTGTTTGCTATTACATATATTGGGAGAGATTTCTCATTTAAAACTATAAACCATACACTAACAGCAGGTCATAAAAGAAGTAAAGTTTTATTAGGCAAATATGCATCATATACTGTAGCTTGTATAATTATTTTACTGACAAACTATTTATTTATGGGTGGATTATATAGTATATTTTATGGTTGGGGACAATCATTTACAGGAACAGAGTTATACTTTGTAATAGTATATATATTCATGGGTATATTTTTTGATTTATGTATTGTATCTATTCCATTTTTTATATGTGTACTTATAAGGAATTCAAGTATTGCAATGGCATTATCTGCTGGTGTAATAGGACTTATATTTACATTATCTCAAATGCCTTGGGACACAGTTGCTTACAGTATTGCCAGTAAAGACGCTTCTTTAGGGGCTTTTTCAATTATATTTAGTTTGTTTTTCATAATAATTACAACCTTATTATACTCGATGTGTAATCATAATTTTAAAAAAATGGATGTACAATAAATTGTATGAAAGGATGGATTATAGTATGTTAGAAGTTTTACTAATTTTAATTACGGGATATACTTTAATCCGCTTTATACTATTAAAAAAACAGGTAATAGAAATTGAAAAACAGGTTTGCTCTAAAGACAGAGTTAATATTACTTTGAATGATAAAGATATAGAAAAATTAGCAGAGACTATAAATAATAATATACAAGAACAAAAACAGATTGAGATAGATATTATGAATAGAGAAGAACGGTTGAAACAAAATATATCTGATATAGCTCATGACTTAAGAACGCCACTTTCATCCATAAGGGGATACATGACACTTTTAGATAATTGTACAGAAAGAGAAAAGAAAGAATATATAAATATTATGGAAAGAAAGTCTGAAGAATTAAACATATTAATTAATAATTTTTATGAGGTGTCTCTGTTTGATAATAGCAGTTTGAAAATACATACTACATCAATAGATATTATTGAGGTAATTATGGATATTGTTATTTCTAATTATGCCTTGATAAAAAATAATGGAATTGAAATAAACAATAAACTACCAGAGAAACAGGTGAAAATTTATGGAGAAGAAATTACCTGTAAAAGAATAATTCAAAATTTAGTATCTAACTCAATTAAATATTCAACTGGATACATTACTATCGAACTTGATGAACTTGAAAATGAAGTAATATTCATTATTAAAAATAGCATTTCAGATTTGAAAAAGTCAGATTTGGAGCATTTCTTTGAAAGATTCTACACTGTAGATAAGTCTAGAAGTAGAAGTGGAAGTGGATTAGGGCTATATATAGTGAAGCTCCTAGTAACAAAGATTGGTGGAGAAGTAAAGAATATAAGTTTAGAAGATGGCATTTTAAGCATTTCGATTATGTTTAAACATTTTATTGAATTAGATTGAAGACTCAAATAATAAATGCATGAAAATACTTAATTAGATATCTAGTAGATACTTAAAATGTCTACTGGATATTTTTTATCCTTTAAAGGCGAAATACCCCATCCTCAACGTATTATCAAGAGTAAATTTTAATAAATGTTTAAAAAACTAGATTCTAATATACTATATATGTGTAGTATGTTAATATAAAAAAATCTATTTGATATATAATAAAATAGCAGAGTGTAGGTAAAGTTTACG
>JAVXLU010000097.1:0-8734 GCA_036646635.1 Romboutsia sp. | reverse complement strand
TTGGTTGTTTCAAATTCTATAAATTAACCTACTGTTTAATTTTCAAAGTTCTTACTCAACTATTCTATCTTAAATCTTTTTTTATTTCAAGACTTTTTTGTTGATTTTTTATTTCTTTATTTCCCTTTTCTTAAGGACAAGTAATACTATATCATTTTTATTTTATATGGTCAATACTTTTTCAAAAGTTTTTTATTTTATTTTGCAATTTTATGTTCAACCTCATAAATATTATTTATTAATCTAGTATTACAAGTCTTTTTACCCCTTACCATTTCTGTATCTTTATATATCTTTAGTATATCTTTACAAAAATAAATCATTATATCAAAAACTAAAAAACTTATACAAATCAAACATATCCAATTAATTATTTGAAACATTTAAACACCCTCCAAAATTCATTTTATAAGGTATTCTTTATTTTTATACATATTTCCTTTACAAAAATTATCTTATATATGTTCATAATATTTTTTTTTATCTCTTTTTTTTCTATTTAAATCTTTTAACCTTTATATTTTTTTACTTATTTTTAATACTTAGTGTAATTTTAATAATATTTTTGTTTCAATTTTATTTCTATATTTTATAGTTAACAAATATAAGAGACCTATGCATTAGTAAATATATACATAGGTCTCTTATAAATTATTCTTCTATTTTATCCAAGTTATTATCTTTATTAAAATTATTATCTATTGGTTTCATTGTAGGGAATAATATAATATCTCTTATAGATGGAGAATCCGTCAACAACATCATAACCCTATCTATACCTATTCCAAGTCCACCTGTAGGAGGTAAACCTATTTCTAAAGCATTTATGAAGTCTTCATCCATATCACAAGCTTCATCATCACCTAATTCTCTTTTTCTTAACTGATCCATAAATCTTCCTTTTTGATCAATTGGGTCATTAAGTTCAGAGAATGCATTAGCTAATTCCCACTTATTTGCGAAAGCTTCAAATCTGTCTGTTCTTCTTGGGTCTTCTACATTCCTCTTAGCAAGTGGTGATACTTCAACCGGATGATGAGTTATGAATGTAGGTTGTATTAATTTATCTTCTCCAAACTCTTCGAATAAAGAATTTATAACTTCTCCTCTTCTCATCCCAGGAGTTATTTCTATTCCTTTTTCTTTAGCTACTTCTAGAGCTTCCTCATCTGTATTTATAGTATCAAAATCCACACCTGTATATTCCTTAACACAATCTTCCATAGTCATTCTTTTCCATGGAGGAGTAAAATCTATTTCTGTGCCTTGGTAATTTATTTTCATGCTTCCTGTAGCAGATTCAGCCATATAAGCTATAACATTCTCTGTTATTTCCATCATGTCTGTAAAATCTGCATAAGCTTGATATAATTCTATAGCAGTATATTCCGGATTATGCTTTATAGACATACCTTCATTTCTAAACATTCTTCCCATTTCATATACTTTATCAAATCCACCAACTATAAGTCTTTTTAAGTATAATTCGTTAGCTATTCTTAAATACATTGGTATATCTAATGTATTGTGGTGAGTTATAAATGGTTTAGCATTAGCCCCTCCAACTGAAGTATTTAATATAGGCGTCTCAACTTCTAAAAAACCTCTTGTATCTAAGTATGATCTTAATGCTTTTAATGCTTTTGTTCTTGTTAAGAATGCATTTTTAACTTCTGGATTAACTATTAAATCAACATATCTTTGTCTATATCTTAAATCTTGATCTTTTAATCCATGATACTTTTCAGGTAATATTTGAAGTGATTTAGATAATAAAACAACTTCATTAGCTTTTATAGAAATTTCTTCTTTTTTAGTCTTGAATACTTCACCTTCAACTCCTAATATATCACCTATATCATATGTAGAGAATATTGAATACTCTTCTTCACCTATTCTATCTAATCTTACATAACACTGTATTCTTCCTACTTGATCTTGTATATCTATAAATCCAGCTTTACCTTGAATCCTTTTACTCATTATACGACCAGCTATCTTAACAACTTTACCTTCCATGTTTTCGAAATCATTTTTCACTTCCATAGAATTACTAGTTCTATCATATCTACTTTGGTGGAAAGGATCTCTTCCCATCTCTTGTAATTTAGTTAATTTATCTCTTCTTACTTGAAGTACTTCACTAATATCTTCTTGTATTTGATCGTTGTTCATTTATTTCCCTCCTAAATTATCTTCTTATTTCTAATATTTTAAATTTTCCAACTCCATCTGGAACTTGAACTTCTACTGTATCTCCTACTGTTTTTCCTAGAAGAGCTCTTCCTACTGGTGATTCATTAGATATTTTTCCATCATATGGATCTGCTTCTGCTGAACCAACTATAATATATTCTACTTCTTCTCCAAACTCAATATCATTAACTTTTACTATTGAACCTATAGTTACTATATTAACATCTATTTTGCTTTCATCTATAATAACAGCTTTTCTTATCATATTTTCTAATTTTAATATTCTTTCTTCCATTTGAGCTTGCTCATTTTTAGCTTCATCATATTCAGCATTTTCAGATATATCTCCAAAAGATATAGCAACCTTTATTCTATCAGCAACCTCTCTTCTTTTTACAGTCTTTAAAAACTCTACTTCATCCTCTAATTTTTGGTACCCATCTTGAGTTAACAGTATTTCTTTTTTATCTTCCATAACCCCACAACTCCTTCTTTTATGTACTTGGGATTTCTCCCAAATTTATTTAAATTTATTATATATATTGTTTTAATTTATGCGCTATATTATAAGTCACTCTTATTCTAATGTCAAGCAGTCTTGCATGTATACACTAAGCTTTGCTACTACTTCTTCATAACTTTCTATCTTGTTAATTTCATCTCTTACTCTAGCTGAACTTTTAAGTCCTTTTAAGTACCATCCAATATGTTTTCTCATTTCTCTTACTGCTACATATTCTCCATGTTCATTGACTGCCATACCTAAATGTTTAATTGCTGTATTAATTTTTTCTTCAGACGTTGGTTCTGGTAAAATCTCACCTGTTTCCATGTAATGGTTAATTCTTTTGAATATCCATGGATTTCCTTGTGATCCTCTACCTATCATTATAG
Organism: Romboutsia sp.; assembly: GCA_036646635.1. GTDB lineage: Bacteria > Bacillota > Clostridia > Peptostreptococcales > Peptostreptococcaceae > Faecalimicrobium. Next base: position 5,644 of record JAVXLU010000097.1, on the reverse strand, counting down.
CATCACAGTTTGTTTTGTCTAACATATTTATTGAATCTTCAACTGTAAATACATCTCCATTACCTATAACAGGTATACTAAGATTCTTTTTTATTTCTGCTATTATATCCCAGTCTGCTTTCCCTGAATAATATTGCTCTCTTGTTCTTCCATGTATAGCTATAGCACTTATACCTGATGCCTCTGCTATTTTCGCTATCTCAAGAGCATTTATACTATCATCATCCCAACCTTTTCTTATTTTCAAAGTAACTGGTTTTTCAGAATTTTTAACAACTGTTCTTAAAACTTCTTCAGCTAGCTTAGGATTTTTCATTAAAGCAGATCCATCTCCATTTTTAACTACCTTAGGAGCTGGACATCCCATATTTATATCCAATATTTCATTTGGATATTCATTCATTATTTGTGCAGCTCTTCCCATATATTGTGGATCTGATCCAAATATCTGAACCGCTACTGGGTGCTCTTCATTTTCTATTTTCAACATTTTTTTAGTATTTTCATCATTATAACATAATGCTTTTGCATTTATCATTTCTGTATAAAGCATTCCACAATTTTGTTCCTTACATATTAATCTAAAGGGAAGGTCTGTAACTCCCGCCATAGGTGATAAAAAAACTCTATTTTTTAATTCTATATTTCCTATTTTCATCTTTAGTCTCCTTCTATAAATTATAATGTCAATATTATATATATCCAATAAGTTTATATGCTATCACAAAAAAGGAATTGGACATATAACCCAATTCCCTTATTACTATTCTTTATTTTTATCATATATAAGTCTTAATCCGTCTAATGTTAAGAATCTATCTACACTATCTATACTTTCTGTCTCTGATGCAATAAGATTAGCCAGTCCACCCGTAGCTATTACCTTAATCTCACCTTGATTTAATTCTTTTTTCATCATTTCTATTATTTTATCAACTAATCCAACATATCCGTATATTATACCTGATTGCATAGCTGATACAGTATTTTTACATATTGTTGATCCTGGTTTAACTAATTCAACTCTCGGAAGTTTTGATGCTCTTTGGAATAAAGCTTCACTAGATATCTTTATACCTGGCGCTATAGTTCCTCCTAGATACTCACCCTTATTAGATATCGCACAAAATGTAGTTCCAGTTCCAAAATCTACTATTATTAACGGATAACCATATTTTTCAATCCCAGCAACTGCATTTACTATTCTATCAGCTCCAACTTGCTTAGGATTATCATATTTTATATTTAGCCCTGTTTTTATTCCAGGACCTACTACCATAGGTTGTTTATCACAATATCTTAAACAAAAGTTTTCAAGAGAATGCATAACATTCGGAACTACTGATGATATTATTATATCTTTTATATTTTTCATATCTATATTTTCATATTCGAATAAACTATTTATAAGTATACCATACTCATCTGATGTTTTTTCTTTGTCTGTGTTTATTCTCCAATATTTTATTAATTCTTTATTTTTATATATACCCAAAACCATATTGGTATTTCCAACGTCAAATACTAGAAGCATATATTTTAACCTTCTTTCTATTTTTTCCTTTTATGCATGACAACTGCAATAGTTGATACTAAGAAACCTCCCAAAATAGCCTCTGGAATACCATTTGTAGTAGCAATTGTTAATATAAGAGCCTTCGCAGTAGATGCACTTTCTCCTAAAGCTTGTGAATATCTTTCACCGTACAACATATATATCATACCTAATACACCCGTTGTATTAACTAAAGACCCTATTAATCCAGCTATCCAACCAGAGATATATATTTTTTTAGTTACCTTAATAGCTAATTTATAAATATAATAGGCTACTAACCCTACTAATACTCGCGGTAATATAGATACTATCGGATTTATGAATGCAAATGAAGTTATTGTTGGTATAGTTAAAGCTCTTAAAAGGCTTGTTAATCCAAAAATAAAACCTACTGACATTCCAACTATAGGACCTTCAACTATCGCTCCTATAATCACGGGTATATGCATTATAGTTGCATTATTAGTAGGACCTATAGGAATATATCCTATACCAGGTATCATCGATAACATAATAGAAATAGAAGATAAAACCGCTATTACTGTCATCCTTTTTACATTTACTTTCCTTCTCTGTGGATATGCGATGTCTTGTGGTTGTACATTTGATTCATTATTTGAATCTAAATTCATTATAAAATACACCTCCGTTCCAGCTCATTAAAGATGCCGGACTTTTTTTACTTTTTAATTTTTATTATTTTAACTTTTGTTAAGTCAAGCTCCAAATAATATTAGATACCAGCTATAACAAAATAATTTTATCAATAGGCAATGACATTGTCAACAATTCTTATTAGCAATTTATATCTTTATATGATAATATATTTCCTACTGTTTCAGCATTCTTTATTGCATTTATTATACTTTTTTCTACTACTTCAGTAGCTAATGATCCTAATAAGGTTATATCTGTTTCGATTTCGCCAGTAGCAATTGTAAATATAGTATCACCATCATGAGGGGTATGTATAGGAAAAATGGTTCTAGCATAACCATTTTGAGCCATTTGAGAAACCTTTTTACATTTCGCTTTATCTAAATTTGCATTAGTTGCTACTATTCCTATTGTAGTATTATCAATATTAAATCCACCTTTAGTAAATCCATTTTTCATTATATCATAGGTATTTAAAGTTTTACTCTTAGTATTATCTAATACTCCAGCAATTACCTTTCCATTTTCATAAACATCTCCAAATGCATTTACTGCTACTAATGCAGATATAACTAATCCATTAGGTAATTTTATAGAATAACTTCCTATGCCACCCTTCATAGCATATGTAGCACCTTTTATTTTCCCAACTGTAGCTCCACATCCTGCACCATAGTTTCCTTGCTTCAATTCACTATCACTTGCAATTTTACATGCTTTATAACCCATATCTATATTAGGTCTAGATTTAGAATTCCCAACTGCTAAATCAAATAAAACCGCCCCTGTAACTATTGGTACCTTTGCAACTCCCACATCAAAACCTATATTTTGTTCTTCTAAATACTTACTAACCCCACATGTAGATTCAAGACCAAAAGCAGAACCTCCAGATAAAACAACTGCATGAACCTCTTGGATCATATTTATAGGATCAAGTAAATCAGTTTCTCTCGTTCCTGGACCTCCACCTCTGACATCGACACCACAGGTTGCTCCTTTTTCACATATCACAACTGTACACCCAGTTAAACCTTCTATATCTTCTACTTGTCCAACTTTTAACCCTTTAACATCTAATATATTATTATACATATCCTTTTACACCCCTTATAGAAACCTCACCAGACATAATTTCTCTAATTGTTTTATCTTTGTTTTCTACTATTAAATTTCCATATTCATTTATATCTAAACATTTAACTAATTCTTTATTTTTTCCATTTAATACATATATATTTTTTCCTATAATGGCCGAATATTGTCTACATATTTGTAAAGTTTTCTCCTTTGAATTAGTATTTATATAGTCTAAGTATAATTTTTCAAATTCACTTAATATATTGGTAACAATATCTACTCTAGATACTTTATACCCTTCTTTGTATAGAGATGTCGCTATATCGTGTATTTCCTGGGAAAATTCCATTGTTTTCACATTTATACCTATTCCCAACACAATATGATTTATTCTTTCAATTTCAGCCGATAATTCTGTAAGGATTCCTGATATTTTTTTACCATTTAAAATTATATCATTAGGCCACTTTATTGAAGTTTTAACTCCAAGTTTTCTTAATGATTCAACTATGCTAGCTCCTGCTATTAATGTTATAAATGGTGCTTTATATGGCATCATATTTGGTTTTAATATTATACTCATCCATATTCCTTCACCTGATTCAGAAAGCCATTGTCTACCTAATCTACCTTTTCCTTTTGTTTGATCTTCACTAATCACTATAGTACCTTCTTTTTCTTCATTAGCTATTTTTTTAGCATAAGTATTCGTAGAATCTATAGTTTCGAAATGTATTATATTGTTTCCAATAAATTTTGTATTTAATTCATGACAAATATTTTGATGTGTTAGCAAATCAATAGGTTTTTCAACCAATCTATATCCCTTTTTATTAACTGATTCTATATTATAGCCTTCTTCTTTTAATGTTTTAATATGTTTCCATATACCAGCTCTCGTTATTCCTAATTGCTTTGATATTTCTTCTCCTGATATAAATTCACTTCCAGTATTTAATATAATCTGTATTATTTTATTTTTCATATTACACCTCATTTTAATCTAAATTTAAATTAAACTTATATATAATCATTTTGTAAATTAAAACAAAATAGGACCTAGATATAGGTCCTATTAAATAAAATTATTTATTATCATCTGAATTACTATCTAAATCTTTTATATCTTCCACTATTTTGTGTTTTGATAAATCTAAATTAGATTTTATTCCTTCTAAATCTTGATTTTCTAATGTCATTGCAAGTGAATTAGCTTCTACTTCAGGTAATTCTAAAGATAACTCTTTATCAAATGCTTTTACAAATTGGTCTGAGTCTAAAGTTTCATGTACTAATAAAGCCTGAGCTACGTAGTCTAATTTATCCATATTTTCTTGTAATATTCTTTTACATTCTTTATATGCAATATCTACTATCGTTTTTATTTCTTTATCTATTTCAAATGCAACTTCTTCAGAGTAATTTCTCTTAGATGAAAAACTATTGCCTAAGAATACCTCATCTTCATTATCACCAAATACCATTGGCCCAAGTTTTGTACTCATTCCATATTTAGTAACCATAGCTCTTGCAGTTTGAGTAACTCTTTCTAAGTCATTTGATGCCCCAGTTGATATATCATCTAGAACTAACTCTTCAGCGACTCTACCACCAAGTGCCATTATAATAGTTTCTTTCATTTCTTTTTTAGTTCCATACATCTTGTCTTCAGCTGGAAGTGGCTCTGTAAATCCACCCGCTCTACCTCTTGGTATTATAGTTACCTGATGTACTGAACTTACATGAGGAAGTATATGCATACATATCGCATGGCCTGCTTCATGATAAGCTGTAAGTTTTCTATCTTCTGGACTTATAACTCTAGATTTTTTAGCTACCCCAACCATAACCTTTGTTATAGATTCTTCAATAGTTTCCATATGAATTTTCTTTTCTCTTTTTCTAGCTGTAAGTATTGCAGCTTCATTCATTATGTTTTCTATATCCGCAGGAGTAAAACCTGGTGTTCTTCTAGCTAAAACAGATACATTAACATCATCTGCTAAAGGCTTGTTATTAGAATGAACTTTAAATATAGCTTCTCTACCTTTGACATCTGGTGCTCCAACAACAACTTCTCTGTCAAATCTACCAGGTCTAAGTAACGCTGGATCAAGTATATCAGGTCTATTTGTAGCAGCCATTATTATTATACCTTGATTCACACCAAATCCATCCATTTCAACTAAAAGTTGGTTAAGAGTTTGTTCTCTCTCATCATGACCTCCGCCAAGACCAGCTCCTCTTTTTCTACCAACAGCATCTATTTCATCTATAAATATTATAGCTGGAGCATTTTTCTTTGCTTGCTCAAATAAATCTCTAACTCTTGATGCTCCAACTCCAACA
>JAVXLU010000096.1:0-8832 GCA_036646635.1 Romboutsia sp. | reverse complement strand
GCAAGAGGAACTTATATATTCCCAGTAAAACCATCAATGAGACTTATAACAGATACATTTGATTATTGTTCAAAAAAAGTTCCAAAATGGAACACAATAAGTATATCAGGATATCATATAAGAGAAGCTGGTGCTAATGCAGTTCAAGAAGTAGCGTTTACTTTAGCTGATGGCATAGCATATGTAAATGCAGCAATAGATGCAGGTCTTAATGTAGATGATTTTGCTCCAAGACTTTCATTCTTCTTTAATGCACATAATAATTTATTAGAAGAAGTTGCTAAATTTAGAGCAGCAAGAAGAATATGGGCAAAAATAATGAAGGATAAATTTAAAGCAACTAATCCAAAATCAATGGCACTTAAATTCCATACTCAAACAGCAGGATGTACATTAACAGCTCAACAACCTGAAAATAATATAGTAAGAGTTGCAATTCAAACATTAGCAGCAGTACTAGGAGGAACTCAATCATTACATACAAACTCTAAAGATGAGGCACTAGCACTTCCGACAGAAGATTCTGTAATGGTAGCTCTTAGAACTCAACAAATAGTTGCTCATGAAAGTGGAGTAGCAGATATTATAGACCCATTAGCTGGATCATATGTTATTGAAAGTTTAACTAGTAAAATAGAAGAAGAAGCTATGAGTATAATAAATAAAATAGAAGAATTAGGTGGGGCTCCACTTGCGATAGAAAAAGGATATATACAACAAGAAATAATGGATAGTGCTTATAAGTACCAAAAAGAAATTGAAAATGAAGAAAAAATAATAGTTGGAGTTAACAAATTCCAAATAGAAGAAGAAGCTCCAAAAGGATTATTAAGAGTTGATCCAATAGTAGGAGAAAGACAAAAAGATAAATTAGAAGAGTTAAGACAAAATAGAGACAATAAAAAAGTAAGAGAAACACTACAAGCTTTAGAGAAAGCTTGTAGTAGTAATGAAAACTTAATGCCATATATCCTAGATGCAGTAAAAGTATATGCAACTTTAGGAGAAATATGTGGAGTTATGAGAGAAGTATTTGGAGAATACAAGCAAGCAGTTATGATATAAATTTGGGAGGAAAAAATATGAAACAGATAAGAGTTTTAGTTGCTAAGCCAGGATTAGATGGTCATGATAGAGGTGCGAAAGTAATAGCAAGGGCACTTAGAGATGCAGGTATGGAAGTTATATATACTGGACTTCGTCAAACACCAGAGCAAATAGTTCAAGCAGCAATCCAAGAAGATGTTAACGTAGTTTCAATGAGTATATTATCAGGTGCTCATAATCATTTACTTCCAAAGGTAGTAGAGCTTTTAAAATTAGAAGGTGCATATGATGATATGTTAGTTATAGGTGGAGGTGTTATACCAAAAGAGGATATACCATTATTAAAAGAAAAAGGTATAGCGGAAATATTTACACCAGGAACACCAACATATGTAACGATAGACTTTATAAGAAAAAATGTTAAAGACAAGTCAATGAATGCTTAGGAGTTGATTTCATGGAAAATCTAATAAAAGCTCTTTTAGAAGGAAATAAAAGAGCATGTGCTAGACTTATTACTATGGTAGAAAATGAAATTGATGGATATGAAGAGGCTTTAAAAGAAATATATAAACATACTGGAGGGGCTTATGTTATTGGAATAACTGGCCCTCCAGGTGCAGGAAAATCAACGTTTACAGACAAGTTAGTCAAATTAATAAGAAAAGAAAATAAGAAGATTGGAATTATAGCAATAGACCCAACTAGTCCATTCACTAAAGGTGCTATACTTGGTGATAGGATAAGAATGAATGACTTAAATACAGATAAAAATGTATTTATAAGGTCAATGGGAACAAGAGGAAGTCTTGGAGGACTTTCAAATGCTACTCAAGCAGCTATAAAAATATTTGATGCATATGGATGTGATTATATTTTCATAGAAACTGTTGGTGTAGGTCAATCAGAAATTGATATAGTAAAAACAGCAGATACAACTCTTATGGTCATGGTTCCAGGATTAGGCGATGATATACAAGCTATAAAAGCTGGAGTTATGGAAATTGCTGATATATTTGTAGTAAATAAAGCAGATAGAGATGGGGCTAAGAGAACATCAATCGAAATAGAAATGATGTTAGATTTTAAAAAAGACTGGGAATTTAGACCTTTAGTAAATTTAGCTACATCTGAAAACGGAGATGGTGTAGAAGTTACATATAAAAATATACTTAAGCACAAAGAATTTTTAGAGACAAATAATAAATTAAGTGAAAAAAGACTTTATAGAAATAGATTAGAAATAAATGAATTAGTTCAAAGAAAAATTTCTAATTTAGTTAAAAATTTAGGATGTAATGAAGAGATTGATGAATTATTATTAAAAACTATGAGTAAGGAAATAGATCCGTATTCAATAAGTAATATAATAGTTGAAAAGATAACAAACAATAAATATTAATTAGGGGAGAATTTAATATGGATATATTGAGAGTTGACCATGTTGGTATAGCTGTAAATAACTTAGATGAAACTTTAAAGTTTTATCAAGATGTATTAGGTTTAAAATGTGAAGGAACAGAAATAGTTGAAGATCAAAAAGTAAAAGTTGCATTTTTACCAGTAGGAGATACAGAGCTTGAATTATTAGAATCAACAACTGAAGATGGTCCAATAGCAAAATTTATATCTAAAAATGGAGGACGTGGTGGAATACAACATGTAGCCGTAAGAGTTGAAAATATAGAAAAGGCAATAGAAGAAGTTAAGATAAAAGGATATAAGATGATAGATGAAGTTCCTAGATACGGAGCAGGAAATGCAAAAATAGCCTTTTGCCATCCAAAAGGAACAGATGGAGTATTATTGGAATTAAGTGAAAGATAATAAGTAACGAAAGGAGGGAAATCTTATGTCTCAAGAAAAATTAAATTTACTTTATGAAAAAAGAAGTAAAATAGAAGCTGCTGGAGGGCAGAAAAGAATAGATAAGCAACACACAAGTGGTAAATTAACTGCAAGGGAAAGATTGAATCAATTATTTGATGAAAATACTTTTATAGAGTTAGATGCATTTGTAAAACATAGATGTTCAAATTTTGGAATGGAAAAGCAAGAAATACCTGGAGAAGGTGTTGTTACAGGATATGGGAAGGTAGAAGGCAGATTAGTTTGTGCTTTTGCTCAAGATTTTACAGTTCTTGGTGGATCTTTAGGGGAGATGCACGCTAAAAAAATTGGAAAAGTAATGGATATGGCAATGAAAGTAGGAGCACCAGTTGTCGGCCTTAATGATTCTGGAGGAGCTAGAATACAAGAAGCTGTTGATGCACTTGCTGGATATGGAGAAATATTTTACAAAAATACAATAGCATCAGGAGTTATACCACAAATATCTGCAATAATGGGACCTTGTGCAGGAGGAGCTGTTTACTCTCCTGCATTAACGGATTTTATATACATGGTAGACCAAACTAGTCAAATGTTTATAACAGGGCCACAAGTTATAAAAACTGTAACAGGTGAAGAAGTTAGTGCTGAAGATTTAGGAGGAGCATCAACTCATAATACTACTTCTGGAGTTGCTCACTTTATAGCAAGTAATGATGAGGACTGTATAAATCAAATTAGAAAGTTATTAAGCTTTTTACCTTCAAATAATGCAGAAAAAGCACCTATACTTGAAGGTGAAGATAATCCAAACAGATTAAATAGTATTTTAAATGATATAATACCAGATGGTTCAAACAAGCCATATGATATGAAAGAAATTATATATGAAATAGTAGATGATGGTGATTTTTATGAAGTACAGCCATTCTTTGCACAAAATATAATAACTGGTTTTGCAAGAGTTAATGGTGAAAGTATTGGTATAATAGCAAATCAACCAAAATTTATGGCGGGGTCACTAGATATAAATGCTTCAGACAAAAGTGCAAGATTTATAAGGACTTGTGATGCTTTTAATATTCCAATAGTAAATTTAGTTGATGTACCAGGATTTTTACCAGGAACATCACAGGAATATGATGGAATAATACGTCATGGTGCAAAAATGCTTTATGCATATAGTGAAGCTACAGTACCTAAAATTACTATAATAACTAGAAAAGCTTACGGTGGATCATATTTAGCGATGTGTTCAAAAGATTTAGGAGCAGATATGGTTATGGCTTGGCCAACGGCAGAAGTTGCAGTAATGGGACCAAGCGGAGCAGCAAATATAATATTTAAAAATGATATAAAAAATGCAGAGAATCCAAAAGAAATGAGAGAAACAAAAATAAAAGAATATACAGATGAATTTGCAACTCCATATAAAGCGGCAGAGAGAGGATATATTGACGATATAATTGAACCATCGCATACAAGAATAAGACTTTGTGATGCTCTTGATACATTATCTTCTAAACGAGAAGAGAGACCGCCTAAAAAACACGGAAATATACCTTTATAGGAGGGTGGTAAATTATGAGTATTAGTCAATTATTAGAGGCTTTAAAAAATCCACAAGTAACTTTAAGTGTAGGAGAAAAATTATTAGCAGGGTTTTCAGTAGCATTGTTTTCAATGGGAGTAGTCTTTATAGTATTAATGTTAATATCTGGAATAATAAGTTTATTGCAAAGAGAAAAAAAAATATCGCAACCACTTGAAAAAATCAAGAGTGAATCTGTAAACAAATGTGTAGAAAAAAAAGAAATTGATGATATGGGAGAATTAGTATCTGTAATAACAGCAGCTATATGTTCAGTTACTGGAAATAGCAGTAATAATATAGTAGTTAAAAAGATAGTAAGGAGTAACAACTCTAAAACGAGCTGGGAACGTATGCCTAAAAGTACAGTTAAATAATAAAGTAAAATGCTTACGTGAAGAGGATTTTTTATACTGGTATTATAAAAATAGGGGGATTTTTCTATGATAAAAAAATATAGCATAACAGTTAATGGAAATACTTATGATGTTGAAGTAGAAGAACAAGGTCTTCAAGGTAGTATAGTATCTAGACCAGTAGTTCAATATAACGAACCAAAGCAACAATTACCAAAAGAATCTACACTAAAATCAGAAGTATCTGCATATCAGTGCTCAGGTAGTGTTAATGCACCTATGCCAGGCACTATAAATGATGTTTTAGTTAAAGTTGGTGATAGTGTTAAGAGAGGTCAAGTTTTATTAATACTTGAAGCTATGAAGATGGAAAATGAATTAATGGCTAGTTGTGATGGAACTATCTCAGCTGTAAATATATCCAAAGGATCATCAGTAAGTGTAGGAGATGTTTTAATTACTATAGGATAAAGAGAAACTTAATATTAAAAAGGGGGATTTACCCGTGGGAGAAGTTATACTAAATTTTATTCAATCAATGGGTATTGTACATATAGACTGGAAGCAATTGGTAATGATGCTAATTGCATGCCTTTTATTATATTTAGCAATAGCAAAAGGTTTTGAACCTTTATTATTAGTGCCTATAGCTTTTGGTATGTTACTTTCAAACCTTCCGTTATCGGGAGTTATGAATGGGGGTATTTCTACTATAGAGCAGGTTGGAGTTACAGCAAACGGAGCTATTGAGGCAGGCATTCACACCAAGACACCAGGAGGTTTACTATATTATTTATTCCAGGGGGATGAACTTGGAATATTTCCTCCGTTAATATTCTTAGGAGTTGGAGCTATGACAGATTTTGGTCCACTAATAGCTAATCCTAAAAATATATTGCTTGGAGCAGCAGCACAATTTGGAATATTTTTTACATTTATAGGAGCATTACTTTTGGGATTTACAGGACCAGAAGCAGCTTCAGCAGCAATGATTGGTGGAGCAGATGGACCAACTGCTATTTATTTGGCTACTAAACTAGCTCAACATTTATTAGCGCCAATAGCAGTTGCGGCTTATTCTTATATGGCACTAGTTCCAATAATTCAACCACCAATAATGAAAGCTTTAACAACAAAGGAAGAAAGAAGTATAGTAATGGTACAAAGTAAAACTGTTTCTAAGAAAGTTAAGATAATATTTCCGGTAGCAGTTACAATAGTAGTTTCATTACTTTTACCAGCAGCAGCAACTTTAATAGGAATGCTTATGTTTGGTAATTTATTAAAAGAATGTACAGTAACAGATAGATTATCAGAAACAGCTACCAATGCTTTAATGAATATAGTTACAATCTTTTTAGGTTTATCTGTAGGAGCATCAGCTCAAGCGGAAATATTCCTAAGTGTTCAAACTCTAAAAATATTTGCACTTGGAGTTGTAGCATTTGCAATAGGAACAGCTGCAGGCGTAATTTGTGCTAAAATTATGAATAAGTTTACAGCAGAAAAAATTAATCCACTTATAGGTGGAGCAGGAGTATCTGCAGTACCTATGGCCGCAAGAGTTGCTCATAAAATTGCACAAGAAGAAAATCCAGAGAATTTCTTATTGATGCATGCTATGGGTCCGAATGTTGCTGGAGTTATAGGTTCAGCAGTTGCAGCGGGTATATTATTAAGTCTATTTGGATAATAAAATAAAAAAATGCTGAGAAAATAATTTTCTCAGCATTTTTTTATTTAAAAGTGTAATCTTTTTTATAAAAACTGCATAACATAAACTATAAATGAAATTTAAAAATAAAAACTTGCAAAAATTATAAATACAAACTAAAATACAATCAATAAAATAAAAATAGGAGGAAATTAAAATGAATGAAAATGTTGAAATGATATACTTTGGATATGAAGAAGATATGGAATTTATATTTAAGCCTGAAGAAGAAATAGAATAAATGAAATATATTTTAAAAAAAAATCATATTAATTTTTAAAATGATTTTAATATATTTAAATAACCCAAAAAACAATTGGAAGATATTTAGGAGTATAATAATGAGAGCTTTAATATAGAAAGCCATAACCATTTATATAAATATAAGGTTATGGCTTTTGGATTAAAAAGTATTAATTACGACAATAGATTATAATATATAATTAAACAAAAGCAAGTAGAAGGAATCATAGTTGCTTTTGTTTAATTATATATCATAATAGATATTTATACTAAACGTTGATAGGAGATGGTATTAATTGGATTTTATCAAAAAAATACTAGAAATACTAGAAAAAATAGTATTTGTGACGGATAAAAAAAGAAATATAATATGGATGAATAATTATGCTAGAAAAAAATTTGACTTAAATGATACTAAAAATAATAACTTCGATAAAATGTTTAAAGACATAAAAAATCTTAAAGAAAATCAAATTATAAAAGATTTAAAAGGACGAAAATTCAAAATAGATCTATATGAAAAATATACAGAATTTGAAACTAGAAATATAATAATTATAACCTCTATAAGTGACTATCAAGATGATAAAATTAGGCTTTATTGTTTAGAAAAAATAATTGAATCAATAGATAATGGAATAATATTAAGTGACATAAATGGAAAAGTATTATTATATAATGAAAGTCAGCAATGTATAGAAGGTATAAAAAAAGAAAATATAATAGGCAAAAATTTATCAGATGTATATGATTACAATATATGTGGAAAATCAGAACATAGAAAAGTTTATACCACAAAAAAACCAATAAAAGATAGATATAGAAAACTTACATATAAAGATGGAACAAGCAAGCAACTACATTATAGTACTTATCCAATTGAACGAGATGGAGAAATTTTAGGAGTGTTTTCTGTTAGTACAAATGAAAGATTACTTCAACAACTATTATCAGAAGTAACAGAGTTAAAATATCAATTAGCACATAAAAATACAAATAAAGAGTCCAAATATAGTATGAAAAATGGTACAAGATATACTTTCAAAAATTTAGTTGGAGGAGATGAAATTTTAAAGATAGTAAAAGAATCTAAAAAGATAGCTTTATTAGACAGCAATATATTAATAGTTGGAGAAACGGGAACAGGTAAAGAGGTATTTGCCCAAAGTATACACAACTATGGAAAATATAAAGATGAACCATTTATACCAATAAATTGTGCAGCTATACCTGAAAATTTATTAGAAAGTATTTTATTTGGAACAATAAAAGGAGCATATACAGGAGCACTCGATACTCCTGGATTGTTTGAAGAAGCTAAAAATGGAACTTTATTTTTAGACGAGTTAAATTCAATGCCAGTATCTATGCAGACAAAATTACTACGAGTAATACAAGAAAGAAGAGCTACAAGGGTAGGTTCTAGCAAAATGTATAACATAGATTGTAGAATAATAAGTGCAATAAATGAATCTCCAAAAGAACTTATAAAGGAAGGTAGATTTAGACAAGATTTATTTTATAGAATATCAAGTTTAACCATAAAGGTTCCATCACTTTCACAAAGGATAGAAGATATAGAAATTTTATCTGAATTCTTTTTTTCAAAATATAATTTAAAGCTAGGTAAAAATATAGTATCAATGAGTAATGATTTAATAAAATTACTTAAATCTCATAGCTGGCCAGGGAATGTACGAGAGTTTGAATATATTATAGAAAACTTAATGATAAGATGTGATGATAATGAAGATACTTTGAAATTAGAGCATCTACCTAATCATATAAGAGAAGAATTAGATATAATAGATATAGATAAAGAAGATATCAATAATTTAGACATTTTAAAAATGGAAGAAAATCAGTCTCTTTCAGAAAAACTAAAAGAAATTGAAAAAGAGATAATAATCAACACATTATCAAATACAAATTGGAATATATCAAAGTCATCCAAAGAACTAAATATTATAAGGCAAAGTTTAATTTATAGAATAAAAAAACTGGGTATTATAAGATTATAAAAAAAGTTAGCCTAAAAATAGGTTAACTTT
>JAVXLU010000095.1:0-9183 GCA_036646635.1 Romboutsia sp. | reverse complement strand
TTGACAAGTATATGGAATTAAAGATTGAAGAATATAATGATAATAAAATAGTAAATAGTTTATTAAATATATTATATGATGTTTATATAGAAGATAGAGAAGTACCAAATGATGGAATTGAAAGCATAAAAAAATCTATACTATCTATATTAGGCAATGAAAAAAACAGTCATATAGACAATATAGATTTTATTTTATCAATGTCAGAATACATTTATAAATTGAGGACTTATAAAATCAATAAAAAAATGTATGATAAAAATGTAGATCCACGAAACTTAATAAGTCTTAATGAAGGAGATACAGTAGTAGATCCAATACTTAACCAGATAACTGTTGTATCAAAAGATTTTAGTGAAAATATATTAAAATTAGGTATAAAATCTAAATCAGGTATATATTCATTAAAATTTAAAAAATATTAAGTTATTATTTACTAGCCTCTAAATATTTTACGAATTCATCTTCAGTAGTGTCAGTTAAAAAACATAGTTCTTTTACTATACTATCTCTAAGATCGATAAAGTCCTCAAGGCCTGTATTTTCATTAGTATATTCTAATGCCTTTACAATGAGCAATAAGTCCCTTGTAGATAAAGCGTTGATAGATACTTGGTCAATTAATCCCATAATAAACTTCCTTTCTAATCATATATATATTTATAATACTAATATTCTACAAAAAATATGTAAAAACCTTCTATTAAAAAATAATTTGATAAGATATTACATATACTATTTTAACCTAAAAAGCATATAAAAATATACAAGAATATAAAAAAGAGGTGAAATAATTGAAAATACTATTAACAACACTTAACTCTAAGTTTATACATACAAATTTAGCTATAAGATATCTAAAAGAATTTGTAAAAGATTTAGTAGAGATAGATCTAAAAGAATACACTATAAACAATGATTTGGATTATATATTAAAAGATATACATAAAAATGATTATGATATAATATTATTTTCTACATATATATGGAATGTAAACGATATAGTAAAGATTTGTGATAATATAAAGAAGGTTAGCCCGAATACTAAAATAGCGCTAGGTGGCCCTGAGGTAACTTATGATAGTAAATGTTCTATGATAAACTATCCTTTTGTAGATTATATATTATGTGGAGAAGGTGAACTTGTATTTAGAGACTTAGTAATGTATTTACAGGGTAATTTAGATATAGAAAATGTAGAGGGATTAGTATATAGATATGGTAGTGAAATAATGACTAATAAACCTAAAGCATTGCTTAAAAATTTAGATGAAATACCAAGTCCGTATGATAAATTAGATCCGAATGAATATGAAAATAGAATAGTTTATTATGAAACATCTAGAGGATGTCCATTTAACTGTCAATATTGCCTATCTTCAACTTTAAAAGGTTTAAGATACTTTGGTATAGATAGGGTAAAAACGGATTTAAAGGCTTTAATAGATGCAAAAGTATCTCAAATAAAGTTTATAGACAGAACTTTTAATGCTAATAAAAAGTTTGCTAAAGAGATTATGAATTTTCTTATGGAAAATGATAATGATTATACAACTTATCACTTTGAAGTAACAGCACATTTATTAGATGAGGATATGTTAGTATTTTTGGCTAATTGTAAAGAGGGTTTATTCCAATTTGAGATAGGTGTACAAACTACTAATGAAAAAGTTTTAGAAGAAGTTGGAAGAAGAGATGATTTCAAAAAATTATCATATGTAGTTCAAAAGATAGCATCATATAAAAATATACATCAACATCTAGATTTAATAGCAGGACTTCCATATGAAGATTATACTAGTTTTGAAAATTCATTTAATGATGTATTTAATTTAGGAATAGAGCATTTGCAGCTAGGTTTTTTAAAAATGATAAAAGGGACAGGTGTAAGAAATAGAGCTGAAAAGCATGGATATAAATATAAGGATTATCCTCCATACGAAATTTTATATAATGATTATATAAGTTATTCAGAAATATTAAAATTAAAAGATATAGAAGAAATATTAGAAAGATACTATAATTCTAAAAACTTTGTATTATCTATGAGATATATAATTTTTAATTATTATAGTCAAAGTCCATTTAAATTCTTTGAAGATTTTTCTACATATTTTGATGAAAATGGATATTTTGATATGGCACAAGGAAAAAATCAACATTATAAAATATTATTAGAGTTTTATAAGAAAAAAATAAATATAGATAATGATATGTTTAATGATATATTAAAATATGATTATATATCATTAGGTAAAACATCAAATCTTCCTCAATTCTTTAATAAATTAGAACTAGGAGATTTTAAAAATAGATGTCATTCATTCTTACAAAATGAAGAAAATATACTAAAGTATTTACCACAATTTAAAGGAAAGACAGCAAAATATATAATTAAATATGTTCATTTTGAGCCATTTAACTTTAATATATTAGAATTAAAGAAAAATATTAAAGTCAATATAGATAAAATAGATAATGTAGTACTATTTGTATATGATGATAAGAAGATATTTGAAAAATCAAAAGCAAATGGTGTAAAGATATAATAAGGAGAATAACATGAATTTTAAAATAGAGAAATATTTATTAAAAAAAGCAGAAGAATTAGCATTTATAACTATTAAACATGATGGAGAATTTCAAGTTGAAGGATATAATATACCAAATGGTGGACTAGATGTACCTATAAAAAATGAAGTGTTAGTAAAAGGTATAAAAGAAAAGACAGCACAAGAAAATATAAATGCAATGTCTATAGCAGATGCAATGATATTTATAATAGGTATAGACAGTAAGTTTAAGCAGAATGAAGAATATCTAAAGTTTTTAGATGCTTTTAAAGTAAAGATAAAATTAGACTTAAGAGCATATATGGGATATATGTCTAGAAAATATTTTGATATTGGAGAATGTACAGATTCATTAGTATATTTAAAGGCTCTTATAACGATGTATCCTAATGATATAGAAGGGTTATATCATTATTCTATAGTCTGCCAAGAAGTTGCTAAACAATACCAAAAAGATATGGATAATGATGCGATGAATATGTTCTTACTTGAAGCATTAGATAAGTTAGAGCGTGTAATTCAATTAGATGAAGGATTTGCATTAGGATATTACCATTTAGGATATCATTATTATAATCAAGGCCAATATATAAAGACTAAAGTAATATGGGAAGAATCATTAAAGTTAGGATTAGATACAGATCTAGTTAGTGAGATACAAGAAAATCTAGGTAAGATGGATTTTAAATTACAATATGAAGAAGGATATAGCTTAATATTTGAAGGAAAGAGTGAAGAAGGTTTAGAAAAGTTATTACCGCTTGAAGATGAACATTCAGATTGGTGGAATCTATTATTTATGATAGGACTAGCTTATAAAAGTATGAATGAAATAGAACAAGCTAAGAAATATTTTGAAAAGATATTAATAATAAAGCCCCATCAAGTGGATGCAATGGTAGAATTAGGTCTTTGTGAAGCTGAAACATTTAATATAGAAAAGGCAATAGAGCATTTTGAAACAGCAGCTAAGATAAAAGAAAATCCAGAAATATTATGTAACTTAGGTATGGCATACTTAAATAATAATGAATTAGATGATGCTATATATTATATAGAAAGGGCATATGAACTAAATCCTGAGGATGAAGTGACAATAGCTTGCTTAAAAGAATTAAATAAATATAGATAAACATTCTAAAAAAGACTTCCATTATGGGAGTCTTTTTTAGAATATTTATGCTATGATTTAAATAAATATTAGATTAGGGGGATTAACATGATAAAAAAACTAAATCAAATATTAGAACACCTTAAAGATAGTAATAAAATCATACTTTCTGTTGCAGCAGCACATGATGAAGAAATTTTAATTGCTGTTAAAGATGCAATTGAAAAAGGAATAATAAGTACTATATTAGTTGGAGATAAAGAAAAGATAAAAGTTATATCTCAGAAAATAAATTTTGATATAGAAGATATAAAAATAATAGATTCTAAGGATATAGAAGAAAGTTCTAAAATAGCAGTAGAGTTAGTATCTAACAAAGAAGCTGATTTTGTAATGAAAGGCTTGATAGATACTTCAGTACTTTTGAAGTCAGTATTAAATAAAGAATATGGACTTAGAACCGATAGTTTATTGAGTCATGTTATGATATATGAACTTAGTAACTATCACAAACTATTACTATTAACAGATGGAGGAATGAATATATCTCCAAATTATGAACAAAAAGAAAAGATATTAAGAAATTCTGTACAAGCAGCACAATCATTAGGAATAGATGTAGTGAAGGTAGCATGTATAGCAGCTAAAGAGAAAGTAAACCCTAAAATGCAAGCTACAATAGAAGCAGATTTATTAGAAAGAGCATGCAAAGAAGGAAAATTCGGAGAACATATAATTGTTGAGGGACCATTAGCATTTGATATAGCAGTATCAAAAGAAGCTAGCAAAATAAAAGGATTAAATAGTAAGGTTTCAGGGGACACAGATATACTTTTAGTTCCAACTATTGAAGTTGGAAATGGAATAGGTAAATCATTTACATATATGGCAAATGCAAAATCTGCTGGAGTTATTATGGGAGCAAAGGCACCAATAGTATTGGTTTCAAGAGCAGATAGCCATGAATCAAAATTATATTCTATTGCATTTGGAGCTTTAATAACTAAAAATTTAAAGGAATATTAATCTAAAATGTATAATTTATATTAGTATTATTTTGTTAAAAATATATTCAAAAAATTACTAATTCAATAAAAATTAGTATATAATCAAATTAGAGAATGCATAATTTTTACTGTTACAATTGACATAATTTTTTATCACCTGGGATTTTAAAATTAAATAAAGGGGATAGAGATATGGATAAAAAAATGTTAACCATTGATTTAAACAGTCAGGTATTATTAGATAAGGCTGAAAAAGATGGCGTAGAGACTATGTATGATAGAAAGTTGGCTTTTAAAGTACAATGTGGATTTGGTCTTCAAGGTAATTGTTGTAGAATATGTGGTATGGGGCCGTGTAGAATAACACCTAAAACACCAAGAGGATTGTGTGGAGCTGACGAACATGTTATAGTAGGTAGAAACTTTGCGAGAATGGTAGCTGGGGGAACTGCTTCACATTCAGATCATGCTAGAGATATAGCACATACAATGTCTCTATCTAGCAGAGATGGAAATTATAAAATTAGAGATGAAGCAAAATTAATAATACTAGCAAAAGAATGGGATGTAGAAACAGAAGGTAGAGATATATATGATATAGCTCATGAAGTTGCAGATATAGCATTAATGGAATTTGGTAAACCTTATGGCGTAGCAAGATTCTTAAAAAATGCACCACAACCAAGACAAAAAATATGGAAAGACCTTGGAATTGAACCAAGAGCAATAGATAGAGAAGTAGCTACAATAATGCATTCAACACATATAGGATGTACAGGTGATATAGATAGTTTAATTCATATGTCATTAAGAACTGCATTGGCAGATGGATGGGTTGGATCAATGATAGGTACTAGATTTAGTGACATATTATTTGGAACACCAACAGTAAGAGAAACTGAAGCTAACTTAGGAGTTTTAGAAGAAGGCAAAGTAAATATAATATTACATGGTCATGAACCTTCATTATCGGAAATGATAGTTTTGGCATCAGAAGATCCAGAGTTAGTAGCATTAGCTAAAGAAATGGGTGCTGATGGAATAAACTTAGCAGGTATGTGTTGTACAGGTAATGAAGTTACAATGAGACATGGAGTAAAAACAGCTGGAGACTTCCACCAACAAGAACTTGCAATAGTTACAGGTGCAGTTGAAGCTATGATAGTTGACGTTCAATGTATATTCCCAGCATTAGCAAAAGTAGCTAAGTGCTATCATACAAAATTCATAACAACATCTCCAAAAGCTAAAATAGCAGACTCAACATATATGGAATTTTCAGAAGAAACAGCATATGAAGATGGATATAGAATAGTTAAAGAAGCTGTTTTAAACTTTAAAAATAGAGACAAATCAAAAGTACTTATACCAGGATTAAAATCAAAAGCAACTGTTGGATTTAGTACAGATGCTATATTAGGTCAATTAGATAGAGTTGTAAACTCTCATATAGACCCAACTGGAACACTTAAACCTTTAGCAGATTGTTTAAAATCTGGAGTATTAAGAGGAGCAGTAGGTGTAGTTGGATGTAATAACGCTAAAGGTGTTTCAAATTTAGCTCATATAACAATAATGAAAGAGCTTATTAAAAACGATATACTTGTAGTTACTACAGGATGTGGAGCATCAGCAGCAGCTAAATTTGGTCTAATGACTAAGGAAGCTAGAAAACTTGCTGGTAAAGGTCTTGAAACAGTTTGTAACCTAGTAGATATACCACCAGTATTACATTTAGGTTCTTGTGTTGACTGTAGCCGTATATTAGAAATAGTAGGTGAAACTGCTAAATACTTAGATATGGATATGTCTGATATTCCAGTAGCTGGTGTAGCACCAGAATGGATGTCTGAAAAAGCAGTAGCTATAGGAACTTATGTTGTAGCATCAGGTATAGATACATATTTAGGTATAATGCCTCCAGTTACAGGTTCATCAAGAGCAGTAGAAATATTATGTGGAGAGTTACAGGATATGGTAGGAGCTAGCTTTACAGTTAATGAAGATCCAAAAGCATTAGCAGCTATAATAATAGAAGATATAGAGAAAAAACGTGTTCATTTTGAAAATTTATTAGAAGAAAAAATGAAAGTACTAGCAGAAGCTTAAATAAATTTAAACTAATATACATGAAAAACTAAGCATACTACTTTGAAGGGTTAGTAGTTAAATTATTAGTTCCATAGAAAGAAGTAGCTATAGTTTTATTTTTATGTAAAAAATAAAACTATAGCTACTTAATACATAATATTATTAGAAAATAGGCATTTAATGTTCTGGATTAAACAAACTAAAATACAAAAAAATATAAAAACAAATGAGAAATTAATTAAAATACAGCAAAAGGTGGTATAATGATGAAAATAGCAATAACAGGTAAAGGTGGAGTAGGCAAAACAACTTTTTCTTCTATGTTATCTAGAATGTTTTCTAAAGACGGATATAGAGTTGTTGCTGTGGATGCTGATCCAGATGCAAACTTAGCATTAGCATTAGGATTTCCAAAGGACATATATGACTCAATCATTCCTATTTCTGAAATGAAAAATCTAATTTCTGATAGAACATCTGCAGACACAGGATCATTCAATAAAATGTTTAAATTAAATCCAAAGGTAGATGATATTCCGCAAAATTATTGTAAAGAGTATAATGGAGTAAGATTATTAACTCTAGGTACAGTAGATTCTGGAGGTTCTGGTTGTGTTTGTCCTGAGCATGTGTTATTAAAAAGACTATGTTCTCATTTAATATTACAAAACAAAGATGTAGTTGTTATGGATATGGAAGCTGGAATTGAGCATTTAGGTAGAGGAACGGCTCAAGGTGTAGATGCATTTATAGTAGTAGTAGAACCAGGTGAAAGAAGTTTACAAACTTATAGAAAAGTTAAAAAATTAGGAAATGATATAGGTGTTAAGAGAGTATTTGTTGTGGGTAATAAGATAAGAAACAAAGAAGATGAAGAATTTATAATGAGTAACTTAGAAGATGGAGAATCACTAGGATTTATCTATTATAATCAAGACGTTATAAATTCAGATAGATTGAACCAATCTCCATATGACACAAGCAAAGAAACAAGGGAGCAAGTTAAAGTAATAAAAAATAGATTAATAGAACTACAAACATGTAGTGTATAATTAGCTATTAAAATATTACAATATTAAGATTCTTTGTTAATAAAAAATTTAATATACATAGTGTCATGTAGAAAAATTAATTTTGGGAGGGTATTTAGTTATGGGATTTAAATCAGACATAGAAATAGCTCAAGAGGCAAAACCACAAGACATAAGAGTAATATCGAAAAAATTAGGATTAAGTGAAGATGATATAGAATTATACGGTAAGTATAAGGCTAAAGTAGACTATAACTTATTAAAAAGAAGTAATGGTGGTAAAAAATCTAAATTAATATTAACTACAGCTATAAATCCAACTCCAGCAGGAGAGGGTAAAACAACGACTACTATAGGAGTTGCAGATGCATTAGCTAGATTAGATAAGAATGTATTAGTTGCTTTAAGAGAGCCATCTTTAGGACCTGTATTTGGAGTTAAAGGTGGAGCAGCTGGAGGAGGATATGCTCAAGTTATACCTATGGAAGATATAAACTTACATTTTACTGGCGACTTCCATGCAATAGGAGCAGCGAATAATCTTTTAGCAGCTATGTTAGATAACCATATTCATCAAGGAAACATATTAGGCATAGATACTAGACAGGTAACTTGGAGAAGATGTGTAGACATGAATGATAGACAATTAAGAAATATTGTTGATGGATTAGGTAAAAGAGCAGATGGTGTTGTAAGGGAAGATGGATTTGATATAACTGTTGCTTCTGAAGTAATGGCAGCATTTTGTTTAGCGAGTGATATATTAGATTTAAAAAATAGATTAGGTAAAATAATAGTTGCATATAATTTTGATGGAGAACCTGTAACGGCATCAGACTTAAAAGCTAATGGAGCAATGGCTGCATTATTAAAAGATGCGTTAAAGCCGAATTTAGTTCAGACATTAGAAGGAACACCATCATTTGTTCATGGTGGACCATTTGCAAATATAGCTCATGGATGTAATTCTGTTATAGCTACAAGAATGGCAATGCACTTTGCTGAATATGTGGTAACAGAAGGTGGATTTGGAGCTGATTTAGGAGCCGAAAAGTTTTTAGATATAAAATGTAGAATGGCTAACTTAAAACCAGATGCAGTTATAATAGTTGCGACAGTAAGAGCACTAAAATACAATGGTGGAGTAGCTAAAACTGATTTAAATGAAGAAAACTTAGAAGCTTTAGAAGCGGGACTTCCAAACTTACTAAAGCATGTTGAAAATATAACTAAAGTATTTGGGCTGCCAGCTGTTGTTGCTATAAATAGATTCCCGCTTGATACAGAAGCAGAACTTAAACTTGTTGAAGATAGATGTAAAGAGTTAGGTGTTAATGTTGCACTTTCTGAAGTTTGGGCAAAAGGTGGAG
>JAVXLU010000094.1:0-9223 GCA_036646635.1 Romboutsia sp. | reverse complement strand
ACATATAGAAATAAAGCGATAAAAGGACTGTATGAGGTTTCAAAAAGATGTAAAGGTAGAATAGACATAACGGCTACACCTAACAAGCTAGACTTTAAAACATATGATTATATAACGGAATACAAACAGACCAGACAGACTAAATACAATGTAAAAATGTATAACGGAATAGATACTAATACTATTATAAATATATTAAATAAATCTAATAACAGTGCCTTGCTTATGAATGACACCAAAGAATTAAAATACATATCAAGTATGATAAATAAGAAAAATGATGTAATAACATCTGACACGAAAGAACAGAGTAAACTATACAATGAAATAATGATTAAAAGCCATATGGGCGATTTTGAGACACTTTTAAATACAACTACTATAGTTGCAGGGGTTAACATAAAAAATCCTAATATAAGCGATGTTATAATCGTAGGAATAAAAGATATAGGAACTATAAAGCAATATATTGCTAGATTTAGAGATTTAGAAGAATGTAATGTACATATACTTAATAATTATCAAGAAGAATGTAATATATATGAGGTTGAATGGCTTGTAAACAAAAATATACAAGAAGCTGAGGAACTTAAAGACTTTTATAATAAAACTAGCAAAAGTAATACTGAGTTTTCTACATTTGGACTTAATATAAACCCTATAAACTTAGATACTAATATATATTTCAATAAAGATACTAATAGTTATGAAGTCGATACAGTTTATATAAGAAGCCAAATATATAAGAAATACTATAATAAAAGAACAATAGAAAGTTTCAAGATACTACTAAGTGAATACTTTGAGGATATAGAGTTAATATATGATTTAAAAGTCAATGAAGATGTTGAAGCTGATAAAAAGCTATTCAAAGCAGATTTAAAAGAGTCTAAGGAACAAGCTATACAAAAACTTGAAAAACATAAAAACATATTAGTTGGATATAGTGATATTAAAAAAGATAAAATTAATAATAATTTAAATGAGTATCTAAAAATAAATGGACTAGAAACAGATCACATCAAAAAAGAGTACTTGAAACATGGAGTTCATGAGTTAATATTAAATAATTCTTTAAAATCTACAATTAATCTATATAGTAAATATGTTTTAGAAAATAGTTTTAGCACTGATATAGCTTGGAAGCTTTCTAATATGCATAATAGAACGAGAGGAAAAATATTTGCAGAAATAAATACTCTTATATATAGAGAACTTAAAGAAGAGTATCCAGATTTATTTACTAAAGATTATTCTATTGAAGTTAGTATATATGAATGGCTTGTAAATGAGTTTAGAATAGGAATTTCTTATACAAGTGAACATTTAGAAGAGCTAGCAAAAGCTTTTAAAATTACTTTTGGCGATAATTGGGCGTTAACTTCTAAGAAATTAGGAGAAATATTAAATCAAATTTATAAAATTGATAGTAAAAAAGTGAGAAAGTGTGACTCAATAGAAACTCTTTTTTATAGAAATATAAATCCTATTAAGTCACAAAATGAAAAAAAACAAATTACTGTTAATACAATTAAATCAAAAATAGAACTTTCAGACATAAAAAAGGAACTTGGTGGCTCAAGTTCCGACAAAAGTTTAGAGTTCTCAATTCAAAAGAGAAAATCTAAGATATTAGACCAACTAGATAAGAATATAAAAGAAATCTTACTAGAAGGTGTGTTTTAACTTTAATTTATTGTAAGTATTATCGATTTAACCGTCCTTAATACTTATTAAATACAACTTAATTATATTATAACTATATACTTAAAGGCAAATAAAAATATTTTATTGCAAATGATTAATGTTAAAATTGATATATATACTATTAAATCAAGAGTAAAACTTTCGGATATAAAAAGGGTGATAATATGAGTACTATAAAAGACTTAAATATAAAAGCGATGGATATAGCCATTGAAATAGTTACATGTAAAAAATATGAAAGTGAATCGGAAATTAAAGAATTTAAATTAAATAAGTTAAATGCAGAACTTGAAATAGTAAAGAAAGAAACAGAAGAACTTTTAAAACATTACGATACGAGCAATACACTTAATATTACTCCATTTGATGATTTTTTTAAGGATTAAGTTATCTATAAAAAGACTAGGTATTTGTTACAATACTTAGTCTTTTTTACTTTAGATAATACCATTCTCTATCAAGTGAATTTCAATACAATAGTCTAAATCTATAAATTCCATACTTGATTTTATAAAATCATAAATACATTCTTGAATTTTTTTATCTAATTTTAATATTGTATCTTTGTCTAAGATATTTTTTTGATAATTTATATCAACTTTTATTTTAGATATGTCGCTCTTAAACCCAATAGATAGTACATTATTATCTTCATTGTAAAATGTTTTAAACTTGTACTGTTTTAATTTATTTATATTTATATACGTATTCTTAAATTTTACTGTCTTCATATATTTCACCCCTTAAATAATAAAATGTATTAGTTTATTATACCATGTTTTATATAAAAAAAGAGGTTTGCTAAACTTCTAAACAGAATGTAATATAGTGTAATACAAATGTATAACAAGGAGAGTTTAAAAATGAATAAAGATGAATTTAATAGCTTAGGAGTTATGGAGCAAATAGAATATATAAATAAATTATTAAAAGATAATATGACATTAACATCAATATCAAAAACTTTAGGGGTAGGGCGTAGTACAATAAGAGATAGGTTTAAGAAGCTTAATTATACATATAGCAAGGATTTAAATGAATATATGTTAAATGGAAATATTAATTGTCATACAGACGTTATACAAGAAAATAAGAAGGTTTTAAAGAGTATTAATGCTAATGATTTAAAAAAGTATGACGACAGTAATACAGACGTTAAAGGCTTAGATAAAGCTGTTAAAAGTAAACTGATTAATGTTATGGGCGAGTATGAGGTTTTAATGGAAATGATAGAGTTATACAAACGTAATTCAAATGTATTACAGTCTAGTATTACAATAGATTTACCTAATGTTGAAAGTGAATTGACCTCTTTTAGAGTTAATAAAGATATCTTAAAACAGTTTAATGACTTTGTTAAAGAGCAAAAGGAATATAGAAAAATAGATTTAGTTTCAATGGCTTTAAAAGAGTATGTAGAGAATCATCGGTAAGTTAGATATTTATTATAATATAAATATTGATGCTATTATAATAAAAAGTATAATAAGTTTTTTAAAACTTTATAGGCAGGAGGCTTTTGTAAAATGGAGTTAACTATTAAAGATATACAGTTAGCTATGATAATAGGTTTACATTGTAAGTATGGTATTACCTTTAAAGAATTATCTAAATTGACTATGATAGATTTATTTGAGTATTCACTTGAAAGTTTAAATTTAGGATTAGAATTAAAGTCTAGTGATATGTTAATGTTGTCAAATATATGGCTTGATTATTTGAAGTACAATCCTAAGATAGCACATGAAAATCATAATCATTATGTTTTCTATAGTAAGAAAAATACTACTATGAGACAATCTCAAATAAAAAAAATACTTGAAAAAAAACTTAAATCATCAGTTGGTAAATCTTATACAACTGTTATGCGCGAACACTTTGAGTATGTTTATAGAGAATTATATAAGCCAAATGAAATAGATGAAAATTTCATAAAAAACTTTATAAATTAAATATGAACTAATATAAAGCACATGTATTACATGTGCTTTATATTTTAATTGTCAATATGTTTATCTCAAATTGCAACGTAAAAATAAGCGTTGCGGAAACTTGAATATGTATAGATTTTTAAGTTTAAATATTTTAATATATTCAACATAAACAAATTTAAAGGAGGGAATATATTGGAAAAAAATTATTTAAACTTAGATGCAAACGTAGTTGTTAGTAGAATAAAGAATGGAGAGTTTTTGAGTGACATAGCTGCTGAAATGAATACAAGTCCTCATGTTGTATTCATAAAAATCAATAGACATGAGGAAGCTTTTCAAAAACTATGTGAATTTATAGGAGATTATAAAAGTAAAAGTAAAACAGAAAAGAATATAGTGAAAGAAATTTTAAAAGAAGAGGAAAAGGCTAAGTTAATACATAGAATAATATCTAATGTAAATGCTGGACAAAAACTATCTGAGTTGGCAAAAGAGGATTTTGTTTCTACTTCAAGTTATTCGCGATTATTAAAGGAGGGGGGGTATGAGTATAATACGTTTTTAAATGCATATACACACTCTATATTTGATGATGTTGGGGGATATGCTCGAGCGATGAAAAGTATTGATTATGAAGAAGAAGTAGATATTTTATTTAATGCTTTATATTATGAGTATATTGAAGAGAAAAAAGAAAGAGCTTCATATATGAGCTATAACTTTGAAACAACTGGAATTAGTATATATCATAAGTTATATGATGAATTAGAAGAGATTGGATTAGGTGATGGGTTTGAATGTATGGAAGATTTTATACATTATTTATTATTAAGATATGTTTATAAAAGAACTAAAAGAAATAACACATATGAAAATGAAGTACAAGAAATGAAAGATGTTGAAGGGTTTACAACTGATGATGAAATAGAAGTTCTAAAAAAGAACAACTTTTTATATGAAGATGATGAAGTTGAAAAAGAACTAATTCAGATATATAAACCATACTTATTAAACAATGGATATGAAAGCGAAAATTTAGATAAATTAGATTGTTGGGATTTATTTGAACTATTCCATAAGAAAGTTGATAAGAAGTAAATAATTAATATAACCACCTTATTTTAAGGGTGGTTATACAATTAAATTATAGAGGTGGTATTTAGAATAAATGAGAGTTGAAGCTTTAAGAGATGAACATGATATCGAAAAGGTTAAGCGATATTTCAAGAATCATAATGATAAAAGGCTATATCCTTTATTGATTGTTGGATTAAATACAGGGATTAGAATATCTGATCTAGTTAAATTAAAAGTTAAAGATTTTAGAAATCGTAAATACTTAATTATAGATTCAGAGGAAAAAACTGAAAAGAGAAAAGAAATAATTATAAATCAAAATATAAAAGATGTAATTCAAGAGTATTATTCAGAAGCTAATAAAGATGAATACCTTTTTAAAAGTCAAAAAGGAGGACATATTTGTACTGATTATGCCTACTTTTTAATTAAGAAAGCATTTAAAGCCTGTAAGCTACCATATAACACAGGAACACATACCCTAAGAAAAACACATGGAAAGTCCATAAATGAGATTTATGGGATAGAAATGACACAAATAGTTTTAGGTCATGATAACCAAAGAGATACGCTGAAATATATAGGGAAAGAGAAGGAAATGGTAGATAAAGCTATCCTAAATTTAAATATATAGTGATAATGATTGTTATATGATAAAATATATGGTTTTCCAATGCTAACTATATTTTATTCTCAATTAGAAAAATAAAGTGTTGAACTAAAGATATATCAACTAATACAAAGAATATAAAAAATATAGGAATATGTAGAAAATCGATATTTTTTTATAACCTTTAAATTATTGGAATAGCTAACTTGTAATTAGTTTAAAGATATTTTATAAAAAAACATGATTTTCAATTGAAATTTTAAATAAAGTCATGAAATCAACATTTTATATAAGAAATTAAACTCAATTCTGTATATAAGTAGTACCAAGCATTTCCCATGTTTAGAGTAAAAAGCGTTTAAAATAAAATAATTATAAAATAAAGAGGATTTGAATATGAATAAATTTGAAAAAAATTTTAAAGAGTTAATAGCAAATATATCTGATGATACTTTTTTTGAAATAAAAAGTGGACTATGCTTTGAATTTGCAAATACTTGTGATGGATTTGATAAGGATATTAAAAGTCAAAAAGATGTCCCTCAATATTTAAAAGAATTAAAGGAATATGTAAATTACATTGAAGAAGCCTATGAAAGCACAAAGACTATTTTAGAAGCTGATAGAACAGATATATTAATGCTATTTGATTTTAACGATTCCGAATATCAAGATAAAATAAATAAAAGCATAATGCTTACTTTAGAAAATAATAGTGAAATAGCTATTGAAAGAGTAGGTGGTCAAATAGCTTTAAATTATTCAAGAAGTGATAATAAGGATAATACAAAAGATTTAGATAGATTAGAAGCTTTTTTATATGAGTAATTAATTTATAGATATAAATGCAATTATATCCTCAAGCAGTATTAAAAGTAACCTACCTAAAAAAAGTATTAAATCAATTGACTATCCCAAAATATTGATGTAATATATTAGTATTAAAATAAACGGTCGTTAGTTTTAACACTAACAGGGAGGTACATTATGAAAATATATGGTTATTGTAGAATATCAACTAATAAACAAAGTATCGAAAGACAACATAGAAATATATTAGCTTTATATCCTAATGCTTTAATAGTTGATGAAGTTTTTACTGGAACTAAAATAGAAGGTCGTAAAGAATGGAATAAGCTACTGAAAAAAGTTAATAAAGGAGATATTATAATTTTTGACAGTGTAAGTCGTATGAGCAGAAACTCAGCAGAAGGATTTATGTTATACAAGGAACTATTTGAAAAGGAAGTTGAATTAGTATTTATCAAGGAAAAACATATAAATACTGAAACTTACAAAAAGGCATTAACTAATAATATACAACTTACAGGTACTAACGTTGACTTTATATTAGAGGGTATTAATAAATATTTACTTTCTTTAGCTGAAGAACAAATAAAAATAGCATTTGAGCAATCTGAAAAAGAAGTTAAGGATTTACAACAAAGAACAAAAGAAGGAATAGAAACCGCTAGACTAAATGGAAAACAAATAGGGCTAGAAAAAGGTACTAAGTTAACAACTAAAAAGAGTATTAAAGCCAAACAAGAGATACTAAAGTATTCTAAAGACTTTAAAGGAACTCTTAAAGACGGTGAAGTTATGAAGTTAATTGGCATAAGTAGAAATAGTTACTATAAATATAAAAAAGAGTTAATTGAAGAACTAAACGATTAGAATATCAAAGGGAAGGGATATAAGATTATGAGTTATAAAAATTATGAAGAAACAAAATTAATTATCAAAACTGAAACAGAAGCTATCTTAAAATCATTAGATAATTTAGTGGATAGACATATATACATAGGTGGAACAGTATGCGATTTACTTGAACTAGACGATGAAAAAAAAGCAGAAAAAGCTACTGAATACATACAAAATAAAATAGTTGAGAATGTAAAAAATAGTGAACTTTTAAAAGAATTCAATTTAATATTTGGAGGTAAATAAAATGTACGAAGAAAGTATACTTGTAAAAAAAGAAATGTTGAAATATATACTAATTACAAAAATAGAGAAATTAAATTATGAACAATTAATACAACTACAAAACAATTTAGAAGAATTGGAGAATAAATAATATGATAAAAAATAAAATTAAAATAGTATCAGATGACTGTAATTTTAAAATAAATAACTTATTAAAACAAATATCTATAATAGATTTACAAGAACATTATACGGAAGCATATAGACAAGAACAGAAAGCACCTTTATATAAGGAGATAGCAAATTTAAAAGTTGAAGCTAAGAATAAAATGTTAGATATTTTTAATGAAAAAATAGACGGAATTAAAAGTAAAGAGATTTTTAACTTTAATGATATTGAAATAAACAATGTCCTAAAAACTATAGAAATGAGTATAACATCTATGAGAGCAAATGAAATTCAACATTTAGTAGAAAAGTATTCAGATAATCCAATTATCTATAGAGCTATAGAAGGTCAAGTGAAGAGTAATAAAATACAAGGTGTAAATATACCATTTAAAACATTTATGCCTGATACTAAAGAATTAGAGAGTACGAGAGATAATCTATGTAATGGAATGAATATGAGTGATAACTCTTTATTTAATAGCTTAACATATGAAATGACAATGGCTAATAATGATAATGTTTTTTAATTTATTAGAACTGAAAGTCACATAAAAACATATTATAATCGGTCGGAAATTCGGCTTTATATATGGTACTCTAAGGGATTTTAAAAAAGACTTAATAGGTTACAACCTTTTGAAAATTACACCTTCTCAATTTAATAAAGTATTATAGACGACGAAGCAATGCAAAAACGGTTGTAAATATATGGCGAATAGAGTTATAATATATACATAAAATAGAATAACGAAAAAGCCTTAAATTTTACAAGTCATATAAGAGTGCGACAACACTTCTATATGATTAAACGTACCAACTGCGATAACAGTTAGTAAGAGTTATGTAAATCTAAGACTTTATCTATATAAATATTATACTTGGATTGTATTATTTTTCAAGAGATTTTTAAAATATGGATAAATTTAGATGATTTTTACAGCCTTAACTAATAAACGTAGTTAAGGCTTTTTTAATTCTAAATATCATATTTGGAGGAACTTGAAAATGACAAAAAAAGAAGAAAAAAGAGTAAGAGAACAAATAAAGGAAATAGCTGAGAGAATAGAGTTTATAGCTGAAACAGAGCCAGCAATATTAAATATAATACAAAGAATGATTGAGGGACTTAGCATAATAGATAATGAAACTATAAGTCTTACAGATACTGGAGTTTCAAAAATAGCAACAATGCGAAAAATTGGAAGATTAAAGACAAATAAGTGTATAAATGGAATGCATCTAATGGCAAAATCTTTTGAAAGAATCGAAATACAGGAATCAAGCAAATAATGGGGGAAGTGAGTAACTAATGACTAATAACATAGATAATTTATTTCTAGCAATGAATGAAGATATAAATCATTCAAATTATAAAGCTAATGAAATAATTGAAGTAGACAAATACATATCTGAGAAACAAAGTGGAGTTATGAATATAATAGCAGCTGCAAAAGGTGGGGAAACTCACCTTCTTATAGCTCCAACAGGAAGCGGAAAAAGCTATACAATAATTAATACATTAAAAACTTTTGAAATAAAAGCATTATTTATATTACCTAATAGTGCTAATGTGCAACAAGCTATGGAAGAATATAACATCTATGGAGCACATGACAAACTATGTGCTAAAAGTGCAATAACTAATGGAAATGTAGTCGCATTAACTTGGGATAAGGTTTCACAATTAACGGATATAGATTTATCTGAACATATAATCATACTTGATGAAATACATCAAACATATACAGATACATATAGAAATAAAGCGATAAAAGGACTGTATGAGGTTTCAAAA
>JAVXLU010000093.1:0-9350 GCA_036646635.1 Romboutsia sp. | reverse complement strand
TTAATATATTTTCTTTAAAGTAATCAACTTCTTCAATATCCTCAATTACACACACATATCCACCATCATCTGTTACTTTTCTGTTATTACCATAAGATTCATCCAATATTTTGATAACGTTATCCACATTATCAACAATTTCTTTAGGGTATTCTGATAATAAGTTTAAATCTTCTTTCTTCCATAAGTTAATCATATTAACTCCTCCTTTGATTTTTTGTACTAAAAAGAGATGTTAGTGTTTTTACCAACATCTCCATTTATTAGTTTTTGTGCTCCTATCTAGTAGGATATCTATTTAATATAGATTTCAAAATTATAATATATATTTATGATTTATTTAAAAACGATTTATATATACATTTTTTCAATTTACAAATAATGTATATTTTCATACTTTTTTGATATAATCTAAATTGCTTAAATAATATTTAACCAAGGAGGAACAACTATGAATAATGATGCCCCATGTATAGAATT
Organism: Romboutsia sp.; assembly: GCA_036646635.1. Taxonomy (GTDB): domain Bacteria; phylum Bacillota; class Clostridia; order Peptostreptococcales; family Peptostreptococcaceae; genus Faecalimicrobium. The sequence continues at coordinate 8,870 of JAVXLU010000093.1, read as the reverse complement.
TGATGAAGAAGTTGATTTTATACTTGCTGAGTGTAAAAAACAAGGATTTTCTATTAGTAAAGATACTATAGAGATTATTCTTGATTTAGACATGAAATTCCTAGAATCAAAAGGAATTGCTATACCTTCAGAAGAAGAATAATATACTATTCTTCATAATAAAATACCTATAGATAGTAGTTAACTACTATCTATAGGTATTTCTTATTTTATATGTCTAACTTTTAACTTAAAATAATCTATTTATTATTAGTTGTACTTCTTAAAATTCTCTGCCTGCTCAAAAATCTCTTTAAATACTTCATCGCAAGGTACTGGTGGATAGTCATTTTCATCTAAAGTCATAATTATAGCAACCTTTAGCTCTGCTTTTATATCATCTCTTGTCGACCAATCTGTATAACTGGCTTTATCATCAACAATCTCTTTTATTTCTTTAGCTAATTTTATTAACTTATCATGAGGGTATTCAAAGTTATGTTTTTCAGCAACTACTTTTAGTATATCGTAAAAAGCTTTTTCTTCAAAACTTATTCCTAAATCATTTGAAGAATTTTTCTCTTTTAGGATCTCTTCAAATAAATCTGCAAGCTTCTCAGCTAAGTCGTCTAGTACATCACTTTGCATACTTTCAAAGTCTTTTCTTTCATTGTATAACTCTACTAAAGATTTCATTCTCTTTGAGAAATCTACACCCTTCACCTTATTTACCTTTTTAAACTCTCTTATAGCTTTAGATAATAACTTTTCAAGTAATTTTATTCTAGTATTTGGAAGTTCTATTTTATTAACTTTAGCTAAATAATCTTCACTAAATATATCATCATTTTCTTCACTTTTATCTAGTTTGAATACTTCTTCTACTCCTTCACTTATGATAGCTTCATTTATCATTTCTCTAACTTTTGCATTCATTTGAGCCGCATCAGGAGCATCCCCTTTAGTAAGTTTATGAAGTATAGACTTTACTGCAAGATAGAAATGTATTCTATCTTTTTCATCTGAAGTTATTTCGTCGCAAGTACAGCATAGTCTATATGCGGAATTTAATTTTTTCGCTATTGTCATAAATCGTTTCTCAATTTCTTCTGTTTGCTGTGCAAACTCTACTGCTCTATTTAGACATTGTAACTGTTGTAATGGTGTTCCATTGAAATATTCATTATCATTAAATCCATAGAACAATTTTGATAATAAATCTAACTGATCTTTTACAATTACTATAGCTTCTTCTGTAGCATCAAAATTATCTCCACCAACATTACCATACTTCTTTAAAGCTATATTCATATTGCTTTTTATACCTATATAATCTACCACTAATCCCTTTTCTTTTCCTTCATGAACTCTATTTACACGAGAAATGGTTTGAATTAAAGAATGTTGTTGTATTGGTTTATCTATATATATAGTATCTAGCTCTGGAACATCAAATCCAGTAAGCCACATATCAACAACTATAGCTATTTTAAAATTAGATTTAGCTTTTTTGTACTGCCTATCTAACTCTTTTCTATCTTCTTTAGTTCCTAACAACTCATATAATTCTTTTATATCTTTTACTTTATCTCTAGTCATTATCATTTTAATTTTTTCTATTGGTTTGATTGACTTTCTTTCTTTTTCTGATAACTCAACTCCGTCATCACATTCTTTTACTTCTGCCCACTCTGGTCTTAATGCTATTATTTCTTTATATAAGTTGTATGCTATTTCTCTATTAGAAGCTACAAACATAGCTTTTCCTATTATACTAGCACCTTCTGATACTCTATTTTCATAGTGCTCTACAAAGTCTTTTGCCACAAGCTTTAAACGCTCTGGATTTCCAAGTATAACATCCATCTTTGTAACAGCTTTTTTACTTTCTTCTATTTGATTTTCATTTGCTCCTATTTCAGCACATTCATTATAATATGCTTCTATTTCTCTTAACTTACTTTCATTAAGAGTTACCTTAGCTGCTCTTCCTTCATATACTATTCTTACTGTTATCTCATCATGAACAGCTTCAATCATTGTATATGAATCTTCTATCTCTCCAAATACAGCCATAGTTTCATCAATAGGTGTTCCTGTAAATCCTACATAAGTAGCATTAGGTAATGAATAATGAAGATATTTTGCAAATCCATATTTCTTTTGTACACCATCCTTAGTTACTTTTACTTTTTGATCTAAGTTTATCTGTGAACGATGAGCTTCATCTGAAATACAAATTACATTTGCTCTATCAGTTAATAGCTCTATATCTTCACTAAACTTTTGAATAGTAGTTAAGAATACCCCACCACTTTTTCTATTCTGTAATTGTTCCCTTAGATGTCCTCTACTTTCAACACTAATTATGTTATTATCTCCTATAAACTCTTTTGCTTTAACAAAGCTTTTAGATAATTGATCATCTAAATCTGTTCTATCTGTTATTAGTACTATAGTTGGACTTTGTAAGTATGCATCTCTCATTAATAACCTTGTTAAATAAAGCATTGTAAAACTCTTACCACAACCAGTTGCTCCAAAATAAGTACCACCTTTACCATTTCCATGTGGTTTCATATTTCGCTTTACACTATTAAGTAACTTATTAGCTGCATAATACTGAGGATATCTCGGTACTATCTTTTCTTCTTTAGTACTTGTATCTGGGAAATAGATAAAGTTATGAATTAAATCTACGAACCTCTCTTTGTTAAATAGTCCATTTACCATTGTAAATAAAGAGTCTATACCATCTTTTTCTAACTTTTCATTTCCTTCTATCTTACGCCAAGAATAGAAGAATTCATAAGGAGCAAATAAGGAACCAGCTTTATTATTTGCTCCATCACTAATAACACATAGTGCATTGTATTTGAAAAGTTCAGGAATATCTCTACGGTACCTTACTGTAAGTTGAGTATATGCATTGTATATAGTTGCATCTTCTCTAATAGCACTTTTAAATTCAAATACTACCAATGGTAATCCATTTACATATACAATAGCATCTGGAATTCTTTCGTGGTATTCTTTTATTTCCATTTGATTGACTATTTTAAAGATATTATTATCTACATTTTCATAGTCAATCAATTGAATAAATAAGTCTTTTTTAGTGCTATCATCTCTTTTTATAGTAAATCCTTCTGAAATCATATTCATGATTTTTTTGTTACTATCATATAGAGCAGATGACGGTAATATCTCTAGGCTTCTTATTATACTTTCAACTTCATATTCTGTAATTTCTTCGTTTTTGTATCTTTCAAATAAAAACTGCTTTAAATCACATTTAATTAGTACATCTGTTAAATCTCTATTTAACTCTTCCCCTTTAATATAGCTATAATTAGCAAGTTTAAAAAGTTCTATTATTGCTTTTTCTAATTTTGCTTCATCAAATTTCATGAATTACCCCCATTACTTTGACATTTTTTTAAGTAGTAAATCCTTTAATATCAATAAATTCTCATTTTCTACCTTTTTTAAATCTATATGATTTTGATATATTGTAGATATTTTAGCAAATTGTATTATAGTTTGATGACTTGGTATAATTATTGGAATCTTAACTAAATCTTTAATTGGCAATTGAGGTTGTGCTGAACCTGATAAATACGATTCTATAGTATTTTTCATATATTTACTTCTAAGAAGCATATATGCAAATATACCATATTCTTTATGCTTTTCAGCCCTTAGTATTACCATGCCTGAATTTATTCTAATATTTTCAAATGGTACAATATCACTATAATAACCTACATTACCAACAGTTCCTCTAGATGTTACAACTACATCATTTCTATGTAGTTTACCTTTTCTCAATAAGTTATCCTTCTCTTCACTAATGAATGACCTATCTGTAAATTTAAATCCTTTATTTGTTACATTTCCAGCATTTAAAAATAAACAAAAACCTTCGTCATACATTTCTTCTTTACTAGGATAGTTTTTTCCTCTATCTCCGTCAATGATAGAAACTAAATTCTCTAAGTTCCCTACATTAAAATCTATTGGAATATCTTTATCTATTTGAGAATTGTATTGTAATTCTCCACCGTTTGATTTATAAGGTTTATTTTCTTCATCTGGGAATTCAAAATCAATAAACCATTGTTTATATATTGATTGAACCGAATCTTCTAACTTATCAATTATATTTTCATTTAGTATTATTTTATCTAAAATAATATTATATTCATTTACTATTTCCCTTTGATTTTCTATTGATGGTATTGGAAGCTTCATATCACAAAAGTCTTCCCACTCTAGGCTTCCTCTTACCCCTCCTACTGCATAAAAACAAGCTTCTCTATCAAATTCTGTTCTAGAAAACCACATCATTAAATATTCTGGTAACAATATACTTTCATCTATAACTTCAAATACGTAATAAGCAGGAGAAATTATTCCGTTATCAATATGTTGTAGTAATGCAACTGGCATTTTTTTATCTCTTCTAACTTGCATTGTACTACAAACAAATTGATTTCGCTTTATAACCTTATATTTTGACATATCTGTTCCAACGGTATTAGCTACCGAAGGAACAAATTCTTTTGTTATACTTAATCCTAATAGATTTTCTACACTTAAATCTGAATTTCTTTTATCTACTACTCTTATATAGTCTCCTATTCTCTTATAATTTGATTTCATAGCCTAACTCCTTAAAAACATTTAATAAATCCTGCTTAGAATCTTCTTCTTCTTTAAGTAAATTCGTAAATTCAGCACTTAAATCATTCATTTTTTCATCAAAATCTATGTTCTCATCACGATTTACAAACTCTATATATTTACTAGGTACTAGAGAATAGTCTTTTTTCTGAACTTCTTCTAATTTAGCACTATAACAATACTCTGGAATATCTTTATATTGTTCATCTTCATTTTGCCATGTATGATATGTTTCAGCAATTTGTTTTATCTCTTCATCAGAGAATTGAACATATTTTTTTTCTAATGGAATTCCTATCTCTCTTAAATCCAAGAATAGTATTTCATTCTCACGATTTCTATATTTTCTAACTTCTCCATTTTGCTCTATAGTTCTAGCTTTTTTATTTTTATTTAATATCCATAGTGTTACACTAATATTTGTTGTATAAAACATATTTTGAGGTAATATTACTATAGATTCTACTAAATCATTTTCTATAAGTTTTTTTCTTATCTTATATTCTTCTCCACCGCTACTAAGTGCTCCATTAGCAAGTAAAAATCCTGCAACTCCATTTTCAGACATTTTAGATACCATATTTAATATCCATCCATAGTTTGCATTTGATGTAGGAGGTACTTCATATCCATCCCACCTTGAATCGTCTAATAATTCATCTGATTCTCTCCATGCCTTTTGATTAAATGGAGGATTAGCCATTATATAATCTGCTTTTAAATCTTTATGCTGATCTTTTTTGAATGTATCATCAGCCATTTCACCTAGATTACCTGATATTCCTCTAATAGCAAGGTTCATCTTTGCTAGTTTATATGTTGTGTTTGTATACTCTTGACCATATATTGAAACATCTTTTTTGTTACCATTGTGACTTTCTATGAACTTAATTGATTGTACAAACATACCTCCTGACCCGCAAGCAGGGTCATATATCTTACCTTTGTATGGTTCTATCATTTCTGCAATTAAGTTAACTACTGATTTTGGTGTATAGAATTCCCCTTTACCTTTTCCTTCTGCAATTGCAAATTTACTTAAGAAATATTCATATACTCTTCCTATTATGTCTTGTTCTTTATCAATCGTAGTATCTATGTTATTTATTTCATCTAATAAACTAGATAGTTTACTAACATCCATTCCTAATCTTGAGTAGTAGTTATCTGGTAATGCTCCTCTTAGAGCTGGGTTTTTCTTTTCTATAGTTGATAGTGCTGTATCTACTTTCAGTGCAATATCATTTTGTTTTGAGTTAGCCATTATATATGACCATCTTGATTCTTCTGGTAAGTAGAATACATTTTTCATTGTATAAAACTCTATCATATCAACGTATTTTTCTTTACCTTCTGCTATTAATTCTGCTTTTCTTTGTTCAAATTTATCACTAACAAACTTTAAGAATATAAGACTTAATACTACATGTTTATATTCTGAAGGTTCAACTGATCCTCTAAGCTTATTTGCTGATTCCCATAATGCTTCTTCCATTCTTTTTTCTTTTTTAGCCTTTGCCATTTAGTGCCTCCTATGTTTTTATTATTATATTAATATTTTAATTTCTGTATTTTATAAATATATCTATATATCCATCTATAACTAATACTTATATTAACTACAAAAGGATATATAGTATCTAGTATTTTATATCTTCTTATAAGCTTAATAAACTTTTTATATCTTCTTGTTCTTTCTTATATATCTCATTAGCTTCTTTTAATCTATTTTCATATTCAGTATTAGACTGTATTATCATCTTATATACTTTTTCTTGAATATCCATATCAATATCTGGAACCAAAAACTTTTCTATGTCTTTATGTGCTATTGATTTTATTGCAGTTCCTTTTATAATGCCTTGTATTAAACCTTGACCTACTTCACTTTCTAGGTAGTATTTTAATACTTCCGCTTTATATTTATCTTCATATACTCTAACTATAAATAAATTTGCTGAAACTATAGCTTTCATATCTTCTTCAACTATAGCAACTTTAAATTGACTTCCTTTAGAGGTAACTAATAAATCTCCTTGTTTTACTTCATAAACACCTTCCCATTTTTGCTCTATTTGTATTTTATCAGACTCATTAACTATAATTTTACCATCATTAATATTTCCTATGGATATTAAATAATGAGTTCTATTTTCTCCTGTATTAAGTGCATCCAATTTACCTTTATTAACTTGAACGCCTCTTCTAATTTGAGCTATTGTATTAAATTCAACCATATTAATATTGCTGCTTATATTTTTAATAAGTTTTTCATTTTGTATATAATTGAATGCATCTAAATCATAGTTTTGTTTCTCTATTTTATCTATATCTACAATAAAGCTAGTTTTATTTTCCTCAAATTCATTGTAACATTCTACTGCCTTCAAAACACCTTCATTAGATATTGTTTTGTTTCTTCTGTCTATACTTTCTGTGTAGTTGCTTAAATCTATAAACTGTATTTTTCCTTTTCTACTCTTATCTTTATCTTTATTAAATATAACCCAGCACGTTATTATACCAGTGTTAAAAAGTACTCCTTCTGGTATTTTTATTATTGTTTCTATTAAGTCTTCATTTATGATACCTCTTCTTACACGTTCTTCTATTCCACCCCTAAATAAAGCTCCTATTGGAAGAAGTACCGCTCCTTTACCATTTTCATTTAATGAGCTTATTATCTGTTCTGCTATAACCCAGTTAGAGTTGGTAGATATGTTGGAACCGTATTTAAATCTATTATAGATATCCTCTTGAATCAGCCCTCTATCGATTTTCATCATAAGTGGTGGATTAGAAATACTTATATCAAACTTTCTTAGGCTATATTCTTCTTTAAACATAGGGGAATATATACTATCACCTCTTACTATCCTTTCATGATTTCCTGTTATTAAGAAGTTTATTAGTTGACCTATTTCATAACTGCTATTATTAAGTTCTTGACCATAATATTTTAACTTAAATCCATTTTTATGATTTAAATTAAAGTATTCTACTAATGCTAATTCTAACCCTGATTCTCCATTAAAATAATCAACTACACTATCATCTATACTTGGATTTATAATTTTAACAACTATATCTAAAAGTGCATCTGGAGTAGTTGTATCATATATTTTTCCATCCACATTAGCTGTAGATCTAATTTGTTTGCAAAAGCCTATTATGTCATTTGAATCAACTGTAGAATTTATAACTTCTACTAACTTATAAAAATCTGTATTTTGCATATCTTCTATTAAGTTTAGTGTTATCTTATCTTTGAATATTTCTAGATTAGTCAATTCCCCTATAGCTCTGCAAGCATCAATTAAATTGTGTTTATCTAAAGATGAAGAATTCCAATCAAAATTTATTTCTATATTGAATACGTTCTTATTAGCTAAAACTATCTTAACACCACTTATTAAAACTATTACTCTTCTTTTATTTGTCGGTTCAAAATCTCTAATTATATCAAAAGCAACTTTAAATTTATTCATTTATTATTCCTACCTTTCTATACCTTAATTTTAGTAAATGTTTTACTGAATGTAAATATCTAATTTAATATTGTATTTATTTGATTAAATTTATACGAATTTAAACATAATGATTCTATATCATAACCTTTATCTATAGCTGATATTATTTCTTTATCTGTCATTTCTACGGTTATTACTGTTACCAAATCTGGCTTAAATATATCTTTTGAAAACTCTCTATGACATACAAATACACACCCTGCATATTCTCTATATTCATGAGTTCTGCCATCCTCCTTCTTTAAATATTTGATTAGTTTGCTTCTCTTAATCATTTCTAACATTTTTTTATATATATTTACTTCTTTATTTCTATTGCTTGTTATATTAAGCCTTCTTTCACTAAATCTATTCTTAGCATGATTAGTTATATGTATCTTTCCCCTAAAACTTTTCATCTATACCCTACCTTTCTTATTTTTCAGTTTTTATTTTACTGAATATCACTTTATACTTATATAGTATATTTGTATTTATATATTGTCAACAAAAACTTATATTTATTTAAGAAAAAAATTTAATTATTAACTAGTCTATAAGTCTATTTTTTAGTATGCTATTGTTTTATGCATAATTAATTTTATAAATTTATAACTAAAAAAAGATATTGACTATTTAGCCAATATCTTTTCGTGGATTTCAATGGTGGAGACGAGGGGAGTCGAACCCCTGTCC
>JAVXLU010000092.1:0-9360 GCA_036646635.1 Romboutsia sp. | reverse complement strand
GTATGATACATAAGTTTTCAATGAACGGATATAATATAGTTTTAGATGTAAATGGAGGAGCAGTTCATGTAGTAGATGAAGTAGCTTATAAATTAGTAGATAGTTATAAAGAAAATACTAAAGAAGAAATAGTAAAGATATTATCAAGTGAGTATTCAGTAGAACAAATAAATGAAGCATATGAAGAAATAAAAACATTAGAAGAAGAAGGTCTTTTATATACAGAAGATACATATCAACATCATCCAAGTTTTGTAAATAGAAAAAAAGTTGTTAAAGCTTTATGTTTACATGTGGCGCATGATTGTAACCTAAAATGTAAGTATTGCTTTGCAGCACAAGGAGACTTTGGTGGAGCTAAAGAAATGATGAGTTTTGAAGTTGGAAAGAAAGCAATAGACTATTTAATAGCTAACTCAGGAAATAGAAAAAATTTAGAAATAGATTTCTTCGGTGGAGAGCCATTAATGAACTTTGATGTAGTTAAACAATTAGTTGAATATGGTAGAAGTGTAGAAAAAGAAAATAATAAGACAATAAGATTTACAATGACTACAAATGGAGTACTATTAGATGATGAAAAAATAGACTACATAAATGAACATATGCACAATGCAGTTTTAAGCTTAGATGGTAGAAAAGATATAAATGATAATATGAGACCAACTTTAAATGATAAAGGAAGTTATGATGTTATATTACCTAAGTTTAAAAGACTTGTAGAAACTAGACCAAAAGATAAGTACTACTATATAAGAGGAACATTTACAAGAGACAACTTAGATTTTGGAAAAGATGTTATGCACTTTGCAAATGAAGGATTTAAATTAACGTCGATAGAGCCAGTTGTAGGAGATGAATCTAATCCATATGCACTTAGAGAAGAAGATATGCCGAAAGTATTTGAAGAATACGAAAAATTAGCAGTACAATATGCTGATATGAAAGTAAAGGGAGATGACTTTAAGTTCTTCCACTTTATAGTAGACTTAAATCAAGGACCTTGCGTAATAAAAAGAATAACTGGATGTGGAGCAGGAAATGAGTATCTTGCAATAACTCCAGAAGGAGATATATATCCATGTCACCAATTCGTTGGAAATGAAGATTATAAGATGGCAAATATAATGGATGAAGAAATAGTATTCCCTAAAGGATTAACAGAAAGTTTTAGAGATGCTCATGTATATAGTAAAGAAGATTGCAAAAAATGTTGGAATAAATTCTACTGTTCAGGTGGATGTCATGCAAATGCAACTAACTTTAATGGAGATGTAATGAAACCTTATGAATTAGGATGTGAAATGCAAAAGAAACGTACTGAATGTTCAATAATGATACAAGCAAAATTAATATTAGAAGGAGAGTAACATTATGATTAAGTCGTACCAAGGTATAAATCCTAAAATTGATAAAACTGTTTTTGTAGCAGAGTCAGCTGACATAATTGGAGATGTAACGATAGGAAAAGATTCTAATATTTGGTACAACTCTGTTATAAGAGGAGATGCTCAATACATACATATTGGTGAAAATACAAATATCCAAGATGGAAGTGTAGTTCATATATCTGAAAACTCACCTACTATAATTGGAAATAATGTAACAGTTGGACACAAAGCATTAATACATGGATGTAAAATAGGGAATAATACTTTAATAGGTATGGGGTCAATAATATTAGATAATGCTGAAGTTGGAGAATATACTTTACTTGGTGCAGGTAGTTTAGTTCCTCCAGGAAAAATTATACCATCAGGTGTATTAGCTATGGGTTGCCCTGCAAAAGTAATAAGAGAATTAACTCAAGAGGAAAAACAAAATCTTGTAAAATCTGCATTAAAATATGTAGAAACTGCAAATAATCATAAGTAATAAAAACTAAAAGGGCAATCTTAAAATTGTCCTTTTTTACATATAAGGGATTTATATTACTAAAGTGAAAATTATACAACCTAGGAGTGGGTACAAATGAAAATTAGTTATAAAAACTTAAAAAGATATAGGGAGATAGTTCATATATTAATTAAATATGGATTTACATTTGTCGTAGAAAAATTAAATATAGAAGGTGTAGCCTATAAAATACCTATAACTAACCCTCCTGAGGAAATTAAAAATATGTCCACTGGAGAAAAATTAAGAAGGGCAATTGAAGAATTAGGTCCAACTTATATAAAATTAGGACAAATATTAAGCACAAGAAAAGATTTAGTAGAACAAGATATAATAGATGAACTATCAAAGTTAAGAGATAATGTAGAACAATTTGATACAGAGATAGCAAAGGACATATTTAAAAAAGAAATCGGTTTTTCAGTAGAAGAAGTATTTAAAACATTTAATAGTGAGCCTATTGCAGCAGCTTCAATAGGTCAAGTTTATGAAGCAACTTTAGAAACCAATGAAGAAGTTATAATTAAAATTCAAAGACCTAATATAGAGGAAACTATAAAATCAGATTTAGAAATTTTAAAAGGTATGGCAATAGCACTAAAAGATATAAATAAAGAGATAGATGTAGATTTAGTTTCTATAGTTGAAGAATTTCAAACGCAACTATTAAGAGAGCTAGACTATAACTTTGAGGCTATAAATGCTATAAAATTTAAAAAAATATTTAAAAATAATGATGAAGTTTATATACCTGAAATTTATAGCCAGTATACAACTGGCAAAATATTAGTAATGGAAAAAATAATAGGTGTAAAATTAAGTGATATATCAAAAATCAATGAACTAGGATGGAATCCAAAAAAGATAAGTGAGATAGGAATAAGGTCGTTATTTACACAAATATTTGAACATGGATTTTTCCATGCTGACCCACATCCAGGCAATATATTTGTATTAAGTAAAAATACTATCTCATATATAGATTTTGGTATGATTGGAATAATTGATAAAAGAACATTATCGATGTTAGATGAAATTGCAATATCTTTAGTAGAGAAAAATATAGATAAGATAATTCATATATTAATGGAAATGAACTCGGTTAATATGGATATAGATATAAATAGTTTTAGGCAGGACCTTCTATATTTGATTCATTATTATTATGATATTCCTTTAGAAAAAATTAGTATAGGAGATATATTAAACGAAATATTTAGATTTCTTAGAAAATATAAGGTAACAATACCATCTCAATTAGCAACCTTAGCAAAAACTGTAATAACATTAGAAGGAACTGCTAGAGAATTAAATCCTAGTTTTTCAATAGGGTCAATAGGTAATGAATTTATGCAACATTATTATTTAAGTAAACTCAATGCAAAAAGAATATTATTAAACTCAAAGCATACAGCAGAAGAATTATTACTTGATATGAAAACAATACCTAAACAAATGAAGGTAATATTAAAAAACTTAGAAAAAAATAATATGAAAATATCAATAGATGAAGTGAAATTTTCTACTCTAGAAAAACGAATAGCTGATTTGGCAACTCAATTGTCTTTAAGCTTAGTATTAGCAGCAATGGTAGTTGGTTCATCTTTAATAATTGCATCACCTAATATAGGTGAAAATACAATTATAACAATGATGGCTGGAACAGGATTTTTCTTATCATTTATAATAGGAATTTTATTAGTTATAAAAATTTTAAGGTCTCAATATAAAAAAAGATAGGGGGAGAATTATGATGTTTAATAAGAAATGGATATTAAAATATAGTGGAGAACTGAAAGAAAGTAAATTCAGTCAAAAACTTAATATTTCCCCGGAAATAAGTCAAATTCTAAAGAATAGGGATATAAACAACGAAAAAGATTCAGAAATATTTATGAATCCATCATTAGAGTATCTTAGAGACCCATTTTTAATGAAAGATATGGGAAGAACTGTAGATAGAATAAAAAGTGCAATAGAAAATAATGAAAATATATGGATTTATGGGGACTATGATGTAGATGGAGTATCATCAACTTCAATATTATGTATATATTTTAAATCAATAGGATACCCAATAAATTATTATATTCCAAACAGATTAGAAGAAGGATATGGAATAAATGAAGATGCAATAAAACATATATATTCTAAGGGTTGTAACTTAATGATAAGTGTTGACTGTGGAATTACATCTGTAAAAGAAGTAGAATTGGCTAATGAATTAGGATTTGATGTAATAATAACAGACCACCATGAATGTCAAAGTGAAATACCAAAGGCGTATGCGGTTATTAATCAAAAGCAAGAAGATTGTAATTATCCATTTGATATGCTATGTGGATGTGGAGTTGCATTTAAACTTATACAAGCGTTAACTCCTAAAGAAATATTTAAAACTACTTTATATGATTATTTAGAAATAGTGACGATAGCTACGATTTGCGATATTGTACCATTAGTAGATGAAAATAGAATAATAGTTAAAAATGGCTTGAAACTTATGAGTGAAGGTAAAAATTTAGGATTAAAGGAACTTATAAAGGTATGTGGAGTAGAAAGTGATAAGATAGGCTCATCTCATATAGGATTTTCCATAGGGCCAAGGATAAACGCTTCAGGAAGGCTAGGATATTCTTATCTTGGAGTAGAGTTATTTACAACAAAGAGCCAAGAAGAAGCAAAAGAAATAGCATCATTATTAGAAGAAAAAAATAATGAAAGACAAATGATAGAAGCTAAGATGTATCAGGAAGCTGAAGCTATTATAGATGCAAATGAAAAATATAAAAATGATAAAGTTTTAGTTATAGCAAAAGAAGGATGGCAACATGGAATAATTGGAATTGTTGCATCTAAACTTACAGAAAAATATTACAAACCAACAATACTTTTAACCATAGAAGATGGTCAAGCCACAGGTTCTGCAAGGTCAATAAAAGGATTTAGTATATTTGATGCTTTAGTAAGAAGTAAATATTTATTAAATAAGTTTGGAGGTCATGACCAAGCAGCGGGATTAGGTCTAGATGCCGATAAAATATCTATATTAGATGAAGAAGTTAATGAATTTGCAAGTTATAATTTGCATGAAGAAGACTTGATAGAAAAAGTTAAGGTAGAATATGAATTACAAGATAAATCCATAAGCTTAGATTTAGTTGAAGAACTTCATAAGTTAGAACCGTTTGGAATGAGTAATCCAAACCCTAGATTTATAGTTAGAGATGCTTTATTAAAAGATATGAGAATAATTGGTAAAAATAAACAACATTTAAAGTTTACAATAGAAAAAGAAAAATCATATGACTGTATAGGTTTTAATATGGCATATTTAAAAAGTGGATATAATACAGGTGATAAAGTAGATATATTATTTCAATTAGATGAAAATAACTTTATGGGCAATAGGAGTGTTCAATTCTTGCTTAAAGATATGAGACTATCTCACCCTAAAAATACAAATATTGACAAAAAATCAATAGAATTATTTTCAAAGATTGTACCAGAAGCAAATAACTTGTATAATATTAATTCGGTAGATAAAGATTTGATATGTAATAAAATGGGTTGTAGTAATATTGAAGAAGCTATTTGTAAAAATGAAGATATAAACATATTTGATTATATAGCTAAAAAAACATTAATAATAGCAAATACTATTAATGGATTTTATAAGGCAATTTCAGATATATCTCTTCAAGAATTAGAATTTGATATAAATTATAATATTATTACACAGAATAATGATAATATAACACTTATATTATCACCCAATATTGATAAAATTGATTTAAAAAGATATAATAATATTATTCTTTATGATTATTTGTATAATATGGGAGATTATTCTTATTTATGTGAAAATACGAATAATACAAGTTCAATTATCAAATATTATAGTAAAAGGGATTTATTATATTTGAAAAATATAATAAATCATTTAATTCCTGAACGATTAGAATTTATAGGAGTATATAAATTAGCTTTATTACAAAATGAAATAGAAGTTGATTTTGTAGATATTAAAAAGACATTTAATATCATACCTTTAAAATTATTTACTATATTAAAAGTATTTAAAGAGTTGTCATTATTAGATTTTGAGATGAAGGATAACCCAGATTATAGAACAAAATCTATTTTAATAAAATTACTACCAAAGCCAGATAAAAAATTAAACTTAGATGAAAGTGAAATACTTGATAATCTAAAGAAGCTAAAAAAAGAATTTGAGAGAAGCTATTAGGAGGCATCCAGATATGGATTTAAGAAAAGTAATAAGAGAAGTAGAGAATTTTCCAAAAGAAGGTATAAACTTTAAAGACATAACAACATTAATGCAAGATGGAGAAGCTTTTAAATTTACGATAGACGAATTTATAAAAAATTTAAAAGACAAAAATGTAGATGTGATAGTAGGACCAGAAGCAAGAGGTTTTTTAATGGGTACACCAGTAGCTTACGGAATGGGTATTGGGTTTGTTCCAGTTAGAAAGCCAGGTAAATTACCACATGAAACAGAAAGTTATGATTACGGCTTAGAATATGGAACAGATACTTTAGAAATACATAAAGATGCAATAAAGCCAGGTCAAAGAGTAGCAATAGTTGATGATTTATTAGCTACGGGTGGAACTATGGAAGCAGCAGCAAGCCTTATAGAAAAATTAGGTGGAGAAGTTGTTTCTATGCAATTCTTAATAGAATTAGATTTCTTAAAAGGTAGAGAAAAATTATCAAAATATGATGTTAATTCTCTTATAAAATACTAGTACTTTTACAATAGTTGGTATAACGCCAACTATTTTAATATATATATTAAATTTGTAAATAAAACGCAGCGAATCTTAAAATACAAATATAGAATTTGTTAATAATATTAGCATAGCGAATTTTATACTTAAATAGGTGATATTATGCATGATAATGAGATAAAAGAACTAATAGAAAAAATAAAAAACTATGCACCAAATGCAGATGTTAGTTTAGTAGAAAAAGCTTATTACTTTGGAAAAAATGCGCATGATGGTCAATTTAGAAAATCTGGAGAGCCATATTTTATACATCCAATAGCAGTAGCGAATATTTTAGCTTCAATGGAATTAGATATAGAAACTATTTCAGCAGGGCTTTTACATGATGTGGTAGAAGATACAGAATATACTTATGAAGATATAGAAAAAGAATTTTCAAAAGAAATAGCAGATTTAGTAGATGGAGTAACGAAACTTGGTCAAATAAAGTACCAATCTAAAGAAGAGACACAAGCTGAAAATTTAAGAAAAATGTTTTTAGCAATGGCTAAAGATATAAGGGTAATACTTATCAAGTTAGCAGATAGATTACATAATATGAGAACTTTAAAATATATGCCACCAGAAAAAGCTCGTTCTAAAGCTAAAGAGACTTTAGAAATTTATGGAGGAATAGCTAATAGACTAGGTATCTCAATGATAAAATGGGAACTAGAAGATTTAGCATTAAGATATATAGACCCAGAAGGATATTATGAGTTAGTTGAAAAAGTAGCTAAAAAAAGAAGTCAAAGAGAAGCATATATAAAAAATATACTTAATTTACTTAATAATAAATTAGACAGTGTAAATATAAAATGTGATGTATATGGAAGACCAAAGCATTTTTATAGTATATATAGTAAAATGCAAAATAAACATAAAAATTTTGATGAAATATATGACTTAACAGCTATAAGAATAATATTGGATACAGTAAAAGATTGTTATGCAGTACTTGGTATGGTTCATACGTTGTGGACACCTATTCCAGGTCGATTTAAGGACTATATAGCAATGCCAAAACCTAATATGTATCAAAGTCTTCATACTACTGTAATAGGTCCAGATGGAGAGCCCGTAGAGATTCAAATAAGAACTATGGAAATGCATACAATAGCTGAGTACGGTATAGCAGCTCATTGGAAATATAAAGAAGGTAATACTGAGATTGGTAAAGCAAATGCTGAAGAAAAACTTCAATGGTTAAGACAAATGATGGAGTGGGAAAAAGACCTTAAAGACCCACAAGAATTTTTAGATGCATTAAAAGATGATGTATTTAATAGTCAAGTTTATGTATTTACTCCTAAAGGAGATGTAATAGAACTTCCAGCAGAAGCTACTCCGATAGATTTTGCATATAGAGTTCATACTAATGTAGGTAATAAGTGTGTAGGTGCTAAAATTGATGGAAGAATAGTTACGATTGATTATAAACTTCAAAATGGAAATATAGTAGAAATATTAACTTCATCTAATTCAAATGGACCAAGTAGAGATTGGATAAATATAGTTAAAACACCTAATGCTAAAAGTAGAATTAGGCAATGGTTTAAAAAAGAAAGAAAAGAAGAAAACTTAGAACGAGGTAGCTTAATTTTAGAAAAAGAATTTAAAAAATATAGTCTACCTATTACAAAAGATGTAGCTATTGATAAATATATGCAACAAATGGCAAAAAAACTTAATCAGCCAACAGTAGAAGATTTAGTTGCTACAATTGGATATGGTGGAATAATGGCATCTCAAGTGGTTCCTAAAATAAGGGACTTATACGATAAAGAAGTTAAAAAAATACAAAAAGAGCAAAAACAAAGCTCAGCAGATGATTTTAAAAAGCATAAGCTAACTGATGAAGAATATAAAAGGAAAAGAAAAACAAATGTATCTCAAGGAATTATAGTAAAAGGGCTAGATAATATATTAGTAAGATTTGCTAAGTGCTGTAATCCACTTCCAGGAGATAAAATAATAGGATATGTAACTAAAGGAAGAGGAGTAGCTGTTCATAGAGAAGATTGTCCTAATGCTAAGGCTGAAGGAGAGTTCTTTAAAAATAGATTAGTTGAGGTTGATTGGGCTAATTCAGAAAAAACCAAATTTGAGGCTGAGATACAAATAAGAGCATCTGATAGAAAAGGTATAATAAACGATATAACTCATATGGTTGCAATAGATAAGGTTGGATTAAATGGAATCAATGCTAGAAAAGGAAAAGATAATATAATAAGTGTAAACTTATTAGTAGAAGTTAATGATATAGATGAATTAAATTTACTAATTAAAAAAATAAAATCTATTCCAGGTACGGAGGATATTTATAGAGTTATAAACTAGGAGGAATTTATGAGAGCAGTAGTACAAAGAGTATCTTCTTCAAAGGTTACAGTAGAAAATAATGTGGTTGGTAAGATAAATAAAGGACTACTTGTTTTATTAGGAGTAACTCATGAAGATAAATCTAGTGATGTAGATTATTTAATAGATAAAATAATAAACCTAAGAATTTTTGAAGATAAGAATGAAAAAATGAATTTATCTTTAAAGGACGTAGGAGGAGAACTATTAGTAGTTTCTCAGTTTACATTATATGGCGATTGTAGAAAAGGTAAAAGACCTAGTTTTTCAAATGCAGCAAGACCAGACCTTGCAACACAGCTATATG
>JAVXLU010000091.1:0-9407 GCA_036646635.1 Romboutsia sp. | reverse complement strand
ATAAAGACGATGTAATAAAGGCTATAGATGAAAGAAGAAAAAGATTAAATAGAATTGAAAGTAGAATGGATGAATCTTTAGAAAATGGATTCACTCTTATTGAAACACAAGGAAAAAGAATTGGAGTTATAAATGGTTTATCAGTTTTAAATACAGGTGAATATTCATTTGGAAGACCATCAAGAATTACAGTAACAACTAGTCCAGGTACTGAGGGTATTGTAAATATAGAAAGAGAAGTTAATATGAGTGGACCGATTCATAATAAAGGTGTATTAATATTAGGTGGATATATATCTGAAACTTTTGCTCAAGAATTTCCATTATCATTAAATGCATATATTTGTTTTGAACAAAATTATGGAGGAATAGAAGGTGACAGTGCAACAGGAGCAGAATTATATGCACTAATTTCATCATTAAGTAAAATTCCTCTTAAACAAAATATAGCAGTAACAGGTTCAATGAATCAAAAAGGAGAAATACAAGTAGTTGGAGGAATTACGGAAAAGATAGAAGGATTTTATTCGGCATGTAAGAAAAAAGGATTGAATGATAATCAAGGAGTAATACTTCCAAAAAATAATGCACGAAATTTAGTTTTATCTGATGAAGTAACTAAAGCTATAGAAGAAGGTAAATTTAATATTCATACAGTTGATAGAGTTGAAGAAGCAATAGAAATATTAACAGATATGAAATTTGAAGAAATAAAAAAATTAGTTAAAGATAGATTAGAGAATTTTAGTAAAATACAACAATCTAAAAAAGAATAGTTTTAATAAATTTCATAATGGGTAATTAAATATAAAAGAAAGCAATAACTAATTAAGTTTTTGCTTTTTTTTGTTATATATTGTTGAATATGATAGATACTATTAATAAGAAAATTTTAGGGGGAGTTTAAATGAAAGATATAAATAAAATATTAGATATATTAGAAGAAACATATCCTGATGCTAAATGCGAGTTAGATTATACAACTCCATTTGAACTATTAATTGCAACTATATTATCGGCTCAATGTACAGATATAAGAGTTAATAAAGTTACAGGAGAGTTATTTAAAAAATATAATACAGCACACGCATTTTCTAAGTTAAGTATAGAGGAGATTAGCGAAGAGATAAAAAGTTGCGGGTTATATAAAAGTAAAGCTCAAAAAATAAAATTAACATCAGAGATATTGTGTAGATTATATGATGGGGAAGTTCCATCTACATTAGAAGAACTTATCCAACTTCCTGGTGTGGGTAGAAAAACAGCAGGTGTAGTTTTAAGTAATGCATTTGGACAAGATGCAATTGCAGTTGATACTCATGTGTTTAGAATAGCTAATAGGATAGGAATAGTTAAGACTCATACACCAGAGAAAACTGAATTTGCTCTTATGGAAGCAATACCTAGGAATAGATGGTCTCATTCGCACCATCTTATGATTTTTCATGGAAGGAGGATGTGTAAAGCTAGAAAAGCAGAGTGTAGTATTTGTCCTATAAAAAATGATTGTAGTTATTATAAAGAGAGGGATGACAAAATTGAAACGACTTAAGATAATAATTTTATTATCAGTAGGAATCTTTTTTTTAGGAAGTATAAATTTAGCACAAGCAATAAGCAAAGATGGTAAAATACACAAAAATATATCTATAATGTCTGTGGATGTATCTAAATTAAGTAAACTAGAAGCTAAAACTAAACTTGAAAAAATTATAAATAAATATAATAAAATGAGTTTGGTAAACAAAGATGAAGTTTATAAAATTAATATGAAAGATATTTTAGTAATCTATAATATTGATGAAGCAGTAGAAAAAGCATATAATATTGGAAGAGATAAAGATATAATTTCGAATATAAAAACAAATATTAATTTATATCTAGGAGAATGTAAAAATATTAAATTAACATATACCTATAATGAAAATCTTTTAAATAAATATATAAATAATTTAAAAGAAAGTATATATAAAGAACCGATAGATGCAACTATTAAATTAGAAAATAATAAACTTGAGTACAAAAAAGAAGTCAATGGTTCAAAACTAAATACAGAAAATATTAAAAGAATAATAATATCAAAAATAGATAAAATTTTTATTAATCAAGATGAAATCAAAATAATAGATATAAAACCTAAATACACTTATTCTGAGTTAAGTAAAATAGATACTATACTAGGCACTTATGAAACTTATTTTAATACCAAATTAAATAATAGAGTTAATAATATAAATGTTGCAGCCGAAGCAACTAATAATATAATAGTAAATCCTTTAGAGGAATTTTCATTTAATTATTATGTTAATAAAAATAATATTCAATCAAAATTTGAAAAGGCACCAGTAATAATTAATGGTAAATTAAAGCCAGGTTTAGGTGGTGGTATATGTCAAGTTTCAAGTACAATGTATAATGCAGCACTTTATGCAGGTCTTGAAATTACAAATGTAAAAAACCATAGTATACCAAGTTCATATGTTTCTAAAGGAAGAGATGCAACTGTTGCAACTGGAGATTTAGATTTTAAATTTAAAAATCAATATAATAGTCCTATTTTAATTACACATAAAATAGATAATAATAAAATAGTTACAACTATTTATGGAAATAAAGAAGATAAAAAGGATATAGAAGTAATCACAGAGATTATAAAATCTATACCTAATAAAATTAAAATAAGAAATAGCGAAGAACTTTACGAAGGTGAAAAAACTATATATCAAAAAGGTAGAGTGGGATATAAAGTAAATACAATTAGAATAGATAGAACGAATGAATCTAAAAAAACAGAACTTATTAGCCAAAGTTATTATCCTCCGAAGGACAAAATAGTAGAATATGGAACTAAAAAGAAAAATTAAAATAATATAAATTAAAAAAATATATAAGAAATGAAATTTTCTATTTATATTAATATAAATAGAAAATTTCATTTCTTATATATAATAAGTTTTTCAAAGTGAGTTTTTAGAATAGTAATTTTCTGTTATAATTATATCTGTATAAAAATAGGAATATAAAATCGTTAGATATTAGATAATTTAAGTATTCATAAAATGAAATATTTAAGTAGATATATTAAGGAGGATAGATATGTCATTAAATGTAGTCTTAGTAGAACCAGAAATACCACAAAATACTGGTAATATAATAAGAACATGTGCAGCAACAGGAACAACATTACATCTAGTAAAACCATTAGGATTTTCTCTAGAAGATAAATATTTAAAAAGAAGTGGACTTGATTATTGGGATATAGCTAATATACAATATTATGATAGCTTTGAGGAAGTAGTAGAAAAAAATCCTAATGGAACATTTTTCTATTCTACAACAAAGGTCAATCAATCTCATTCAGATGTTAAATTTGTAGATAATTCATTTATAGTATTTGGTAAAGAAACAAAAGGATTGCCAGAAAAATTAATAAATGAGAATTTAGAAACTTGTATGAGAATACCTATGATAGATATAGAAAAAGCTAGATCTTTGAATTTATCAAATTCAGTTGCGATAGTAGTATTCGAGGCATTAAGACAATTAGGTTATCCTAACATGAGATAATCTTAAATACTATTTAAGAAGGGGGCGTGTTTAAATGAAAAATTTAAAAATAATATGTGATAGTTTATCTGACATACCTAAAGAATTAATTGAAAAATATGATATAGAAGTTGTACCACTTACAGTTATATTAAATGAAAATGAATATAGAGATGGCATTGATATATCTAATGATGAATTTTATAAAATTCTTAGAGGTGAAAATGCTTATCCAAAAACTTCTCAAGCTACTTATGCTCAATTTAAAGAAGTTTTTGATAAATATATAGCTCAAGGAAGAGAAATACTGTACATAGCAGGATCTTCAGTAGCAACGGGGACTTATCAAAGTGCAGTTATGGCAAAGAATGATATAGATGGAGAAATATATACATATGACTCTAAAACTCTAACATACTTAGTTGGAATGTTAGTAGTAAAAGCAGCACAGTTAGCTCAAGAAGGAAAAACAGTAGATGAAATAATTCCTGAAATAGATAAAATAAGAGATAATACATATGTATTATTTTCTGTTGATACATTAGAATATCTACAAAAAGGTGGAAGAATATCATCTACTAAAGCAGCAATAGGAAGTATATTGAATATAAAACCTATACTTGATATAAAAAATGGACTAGTTGCTCCTGTATGTCAAGTAAGAGGAAAGAAAAATGTAATTTCTAAAATGGTAGATCTTATAAAGGAAAATTGCGAAACAGATTTCTCGAATCAAACTATATATATTGCTTATAGCGATGATTTTAAAGAAAGAGAGAGATTAACAGAAGTTATTAAAGAGCAATTTAATCCTAAGAATATAATGTATTTCCAAATAGGAACAGTAATAGGATCTCATGCGGGACCAGGTTTAACCGGAGTAGTATGTTTCAAAAAATAAATACAATTATATATAATAACTTTCAATTGTAAATTTGAAAGTTATTTTCTTATTAAAATAAAATTATAAAAAAATATAAATATATATGTATATTTAATATGACATACTATATATTAAAAAAATAAAGGAATAATACATAAAATTAAAGAAAATGGTAGAAAATAAAATTAAATAGTAGAAAAAAATTAAAAAATAGTGTAAAATAAAGTTAATTAATACAGAATATATGAAATTTTAGGAGGATACTTATGAAACTTAAAAAGTTATTATCAGTAGGATTAGTTACAGTTATGAGTGCTAGTATGTTAGTAGGATGTAGTTCTAAATCAGAAGCACCTGAAAAGGCTGAAGGTGAAAAGGTATATAAAATAGCGATGGTTACAGATACTGGTGGAGTAAATGATGAATCATTCAACCAATCTGCATGGGCTGGGTTACAAAAAGCTGAAAAAGAATTAGGAAAAGATAAAGTTACAGTTAAGTACTTAGAATCTAAGCAAGATGCAGATTATGTACCAAATGTTGAAACTTTAGTAGAAGAAGATACAGATTTAATAATAGGTGTAGGATTTAAATTAGAAGATGCTATAAAAGAAGCTTCTAAAAACTACCCAGAAAATCAATTTGCTCTTGTAGATGCAGCTTTCGGTGAGGAACAACCAGAAAACGTAACTTCATTATTATTTGAAGATAATGTATCAGCTTACTTAACAGGATTAATAGCTGGTAAAATGACAGAAACTGATAAAGTTGGTTTCATAGGTGGAATAGAAGGAACAGTTATAGATAGATTTGATTATGGATTTAGAGCAGGGGTTGAGCATGCTAATCCAAAAGCAAAAGTTGATGTTCAATATACAAATAGCTTTACAGATACAGCTTTAGGAAAATCTATAGCAAGTAGAATGCACAAAGATGGATCGGATATAATATTCACAGCTGCTGGTGCTTGTGGTATAGGTGCAATAGAAGCTGCTAAAGAAAATGGTAAAAAAGCAATAGGTGTTGATCAAGATCAAAATGCTTTAGCTCCAGAAAATGTAATAACTTCAGCAATGAAAAACATAGATGAAGCAGTATTCAATATAGTTAAGTCTATGGTAGAAGAAAAGTATGAATCTGGTAAAATAATAGTTAATACATTAGAAATGAACGGAGTTGGTATAGCTCCAACTAGTGATAAAAATGTTCAACCTGATGTATTAAAATATGTTAATGAAGTAGCTGAACAAGTTAAAAAAGGTGAAATAAAAGTACCTTCAAATAAAGAAGAATATGAATCATTCAAAAAATAATATAAAATAAAGGGCTATCCTAAAATTAGGATAGCTTTTTTTATGATGTTTATTTAAAATATATTCTAATATATTTTAAAAATTGTATTATAAAATAATTTGAAAGATTTTGGAAAGAATAATAACTATATAAATAAGTAATATAAGAATAAAAATATGAATTAATTAATAAAAACGACAAAAAATTACAAAAAAATATTTTGAGAAAAAAATATAGAAAATCGTTTGTTATGATGGCGGTATTTTAGTATAATAAGAATACTGACTATTAAATTAAGGAGGATAAAAAGAGCTATGAATAATGGTAATATCAACTACAATAAAAAAGTTGTAGAAATGAAAAAAATAACTAAAAAGTTCGGAACATTCGTTGCTAACGATAATATAGACTTGACTGTTCATAAAGGTGAAGTACATGCTCTTTTAGGTGAGAATGGAGCTGGAAAATCTACATTAATGAATATACTATATGGTCTGTATCATCCAACATCAGGTGAGATACATATAAATGGTAAATTAGTTCAAATGGATAACCCAAATGTTGCTATATCAAATGGAATAGGTATGGTACACCAACATTTTATGCTAGTTCAACCTTTTACCGTAGCACAAAACATAATACTTGGTACTGAGCCAACAAAAGGTTTAGGTGCAGTAGATATAAAAAAGGCGATAGAAGATGTTAAAGAGTTATCAGAAAAATATGGACTATATGTTGATCCAAATTCTAAAATTGAAGATATAACTGTTGGTATGCAACAAAGGGTAGAAATATTAAAAGCTTTATATAGAGGAGCTGAAATATTAATATTAGATGAGCCTACAGCAGTTCTTACACCACAGGAAATTCAAGAACTTATACAGATTATAAGAAATTTAACTAAAGAAGGTAAGTCAGTAATAATAATAACTCATAAGCTAAAAGAAATAAAAGCGGTAGCTGATTATTGTACTATAATAAGAAGAGGTAAGTATATTGATACAGTAAAAGTCTCTGAAAGTAGTGAGGATGATTTAGCTGCAATGATGGTTGGTAGAGAGGTTAACTTTAAAGTTGATAAAATAGCTGCACAACCAAAGCAAACAGTATTAGAAGTTAAAGATTTAATAGTAAAGGATAATAGAAAAATATCAGTAGTAGATGGATTATCTTTAGAAGTAAAAGCTGGAGAAATATTAGGTATAGCTGGTATAGACGGAAATGGACAATCTGAGTTAGTTGAAGCATTAACTGGTCTTAGAAAGGCTCAGTCAGGAAGTATAAAAATAAATGGACAAGAAGTATTAAATAAGAGTCCTAAAGATATATTCACAAAAGGTATAAAAAATATACCAGAAGATAGACATAAAAGAGGATTAATATTAGATTTCTCTGTTGCTGAAAATACAGTATTACAAAATTATAAGGACTCTAGATTCTCTAAAAAAGGAATATTGAACAAAGAAGCTATTGAAAAATATGCAGATGCAATAATTGAGAGATTTGATGTTAGACCTACAGATTACAATGTAAAAGCAAGATCTTTATCAGGAGGTAATCAACAAAAGGTTATAATAGGTAGAGAAGTTGATAATATAGAAGTATCAAGGGCATCTACTGGTGAAACACAATTATTAATAGCAACTCAACCAACAAGAGGGCTAGATGTTGGAGCTATAGAATTTGTTCATCAATCACTAGTAAAACAAAGAGATGAAGGAAATGCAGTATTATTAGTATCTTTAGAATTAGATGAAGTTATGAATGTATCTGATAGAATAGCAGTTATATATGAAGGAAAAATAGTTGGAATAGTTGATGCAAAAGATGCTGATGAAAATGCATTAGGACTAATGATGGCAGGAGGTGACGAATAATGAGTAATAAAGTAATTAAGAAAAAAGTTTCTTTAGCTGATAATACTATATTGTTCTCCTTAGTATCAATAGCGCTTGGATTGATGGTTGGAGCTATAGCTTTATTAATAGCAGGGCATAATCCAGTAGAAGCTTATTCAGCTATGATAGAAGGTATATTCGGAAAGCCTAAATTCATAGCTTGGACTATAATAAGATCTACTCCACTTATACTAACGGGTCTTTCTATTGCGTTTGCATTTAAGACTGGATTATTCAATATAGGAGCAGAAGGACAGTTTATAATAGGGTCATTAGTTGCAACTATGGTTGGAGCAGGACTACAATTACCTGCAATAATACATGTACCATTTACACTTTTAATGGCAGGACTTGGTGGAGCTATATGGGGTGGTTTTGCAGGATGGCTAAAATCTAAATTTGGGATAAATGAAGTTATAGCAACCATAATGCTTAACTGGATAGCATTTTACTTAAGTAACTTTATGATAAAGACTACTTGGTTAGCTAGACCAAATAGTGAAGCTTCATTAAGTATAAATGAAAGTGCTAGTTTAGGTATAAATTGGCTAACTGATTTAGTAGGACCAGCTACAAAGGTAAACTGGGGTATAGTAATATCTATAATACTTGTTTTAATAATAGCATTTATATTATTTAAGACTACTCTAGGGTTTGAGTTAAGAGGAGTTGGATTTAATAAATTTGGTGCTGAATATGGTGGAATAAATGTTAATAGATCCATATTAAAATCTATGGCTATAGCAGGTTTACTTTCAGGTATAGCAGGAGCAATACAAGTTATGGGTGTATCTCACAATATAACAATACTTGCAGCGCAAGAAGGTTATGGTTTTGATGGTATAGCTGTTGCACTTATTGCTAATAGTAATCCAATAGGAGTTGTATTCTCAGGACTGCTATTTGGTGCATTTAAATATGGTGGAACTAAGATGCAATCTATAGGAGCTCCTTCGGAGGTAGTAAATATAGTTATAGGATCAATAGTTTACTTTATAGCTTTAAGTAGTGTTTTAAGAATGTTATATGTAAAAATGAGAGATAAAAAAAATAAAGGGGGCAATGTATAATGGAAGATTTCGCTTTAATTCTTAGTACAACATTAATGTATTCTACACCCCTGATATTTGCAGCATTAGGCGGTGTGTTTTCAGAAAACTCTGGTATAGTAAATATAGGAATAGAAGGAATGATGACTATAGGTGCTTTTGCAGCGGCAGCTGCGGGATACTTAGTTGGAAATCCTTGGGTAGCATTTTTAGTAGGTGGATTAGCAGGTGGATTATTTGCTTTAATTCATGCATTTGCAACTGTAAGTTGTAATGCAGATCATACTATATCTGGGGTTGCTATAAATTTATTAGCTCCAGGGATTGCATTATTCATATCTAAAATAATGTTTGATGGGGCAACTATGACTCCAACAATACCAATGGAAAATAAAATACCAAGACCATTAAATGGAGTATTTCCAGCAGGAAGTATACTAGACACAATATTTAATTCATATGCAACTGTGTTTATATCATTTGTATTAGTATTTGTAGTATGGTATGTGTTATATAAAACTAAGTTTGGGCTTAGAGTAAGAGCTGTTGGTGAACATCCTGGTGCAGCAGATACACTAGGTATAAATGTTGTTAAAACTAGATATATGGCAGTTATAATATCTGGTATATTAGCAGGACTTGGTGGAGCTTCAATGAGTTTAGCTGTTGTTTCTTCATTCAGACCAACACTAATATCAGGTCAGGGATATATAGCTATGGCAGCTGTTATATTTGGTA
>JAVXLU010000090.1:0-9480 GCA_036646635.1 Romboutsia sp. | reverse complement strand
GTATAATGGTAGAAACAATATAGTGAAAAATATAATTATAATAATGTTAATCTAATGATTATGGAGATGAAAAGTGTGAATTTATATAGAGTATATGGGTTAAAAATTCAATCAGAAATTGAAATGAAAGAATTATTAACTTTAAATGACAAAAAAAAAGAAAGTTGCGATGTAAAATTATTCTATGGTGTAGTTTCTGATAAGATAAAGTCAGATATAAAAGCTAAAAAAAAAATAAATTTATCTAAAGAGGATATTTGGTTTCACATAGAAGGAGTAGCAACTTATTGGATTAAAAGTGGTACTGAAGTTATAGTAGATCCTTGTGAAAATGCAGATTTACATATGCTTAAAACTTATTTAATGTGTAGTTGCTTAGGATTTATAATGCTTCAAAGGGAAATGGTTGCTATTCATGGTGGAACCGTGGTTTTTGATGAAAAAGCAGTTATTTTTACTGGTGATAGGGGGGCAGGTAAATCTACATTAACTATAGCATTAAGATTAAAAGGATATTCTTTTATATCTGATGATGTGGCCTCAACAAGTTTAAATAATGGACCAATAATAAGTCCAGGCTTTCCTTATCAAAAGCTGTGTGAAGATACAATGGATAATATGAAAATCAATAAAAGTGAATGTACATCATTTATGAGTGATACTAAAATTAAATATTTAGTGCCAGCTCATGATAATTTTATAGATGCAGATATTAGATTAGCTGCAATTTGTGAGTTAACGGTTGGAGATGTTGATGAAGTAGAGATTCAAGAATTAAAAGGTAAAGAAAAATTAACTAAGTTAATTAAGAATATATATAGAGGCGAGTATATAAAAGGTTTAGGCGGAATGACTCCAAAGTATTTTAAACAGTGTATTGATATTGCAAAGCATATAAAGTTTTATAAAATAATAAGACCTGAAAATCAATTTACTGTAGATGAACAAATAAATCTTATAGAGACAGAAGTTGTTAATAATAAAGAAGATATATTAATGAATGTGTAGGAATAAGTAATTTAAAGTAGAGCTATTTAGCTTTAGTAAATAGAGGTGTTTTAAAGGGGAAAGGATTATGAATAATACACAAGCACAATTTATAGAACTATTATCAAAATCTATTAGAAGTGAAGTAACTATAAAAAAATATGATGATGTCAATTGGCAAGAGATATTAGGCATAGCAAAATCTCATAAAGTAGAAGGGATAATTTATTCTGTATTAAAAAAATCAGGATTATCTTCTGAAATAGAAAATGAAAGTTTGGAGGAATTGAAGAAAATAGTTTTTAATACAGGTGTAGTTCAAATAAGAAGTATTAATAATTTAGAAACTATTTTTGAATGTTTTAATAATGAAAATATACCTGTAATTGTACTTAAGGGACTTGTTGTTAGAGATTTTTATCCACAGCCAGAACAACGAAGTATGTGCGATGTAGATATATTAATTCATAAAGAAGACTTAGAAAGAACTAAGGAATTGTTATTTGGAATGGGTTATATGTTAGATGAACATGAAGCATCCCATCATATAAAGCTTTTTCATAGAATATATCCAGTTATAGAAGTTCATTGGCATATTGTAAAACGAGATGGATTCAATGGGAATATTGAAGAATTTGAAACTAATATATGGGTAAATACAATTAATGTGAATGTCGAAAAAACACAAGTTTTATCTCTTGGATATGAAGATTTAGTATTACATTTATGTATGCATATGGCATCTCATCTTGCATCAAGTGGGTTTGGACTTAGACAGTTGGGTGATTTAGTTTTATTAGTAGAAAACAAAGGTGAAATTATAAATTGGAATATTTTTATTAGTAATGCTAAAAAATATGGTTTTGAAAGATTTAGTAAAATAATATTTAATGTGTGCAATAAGCTATTTGATATGGATATACCTAAGGAAATAGCTTATGAAATAGATCAGGATAAGTATATAGATTTATTTATTAATGAAATAGTAGAATCTGGTGTTCATGGAAAGAAGGACATGGTTAATAGTTTTGGAAACCAACTAGCATTTAATTTTGAAGATAAAGATAATAATGCAACAGTTGGAGCAATTAAAAGGTTTTTAAAGTTTATATTTCCACCTATTGAAAACATGTCAGACAAGTATAGTTATGCAAAGAAAGTTAAACTGCTAATTCCTATAGGGTGGATTCATCATTTATTTAATGGGATTTTTAGTAGTGATTATAAAGCTAAAGATAAGTTGAAGTTTGTTAGTAGTGGAGTAGGAGTTTCTGTTAAGAAAAATAAGTTGTTAGAATGGCTAGAGTTATAAAAAAATAAAGGATTTAAAAGGAGTATAAAAAATGAAAAGTTTCAAGAAATCATTAGGTAAAATAGGTAATATAAGGAAGGATTGGGGAATAAATAAAGAATCATTAGTATTAAAAAACTTAGAAATTGATGATACAGATTTAGATGGAGAAAAGGTTATGATGAATCTTGATAAAGGTCAATATTTCATGATGAATGAAGTCGGAAGTCGAATTTGGGATATTATAGAAAAACCAATGAAAGTTAATGAAGTTATTAAAACTTTAACTAGTGAATATGATGTAGATTCAAAAACTTGCGAAGATACTGTAGTAGATTTTTTAGGAAGGTTAAGCAATGCAGACCTTATCAGCATTAGCTAGGAAAAGTAAAACATTTATAAAACTAAAAAATAAGACTAAGCTAAATTTTATAAAAGCATATATTTATACAGGTATAGCAAGAGGATTTATACTATTTGTGCCATTTAATAAATTAAGTAAACGTATGAGTAATCAAAGGATAGAATCAACAGAGGCAGTAGATATGGTAACTTATAGAATAGCTCAAGGAATAGGTTAGACAGTTATAAAAGCATCTAAATATACACATTGGCAAAGTCAATGCCTTGTACAGGAATTGACGGTTCAAAGAATGCTTAAAGAAAAAGATGTATCAAGAACTATTTATTTAGGTGTGAAAAAGGATGAGAACAATACAATGTTAGCTCATCCTTGGATTAGGTGTGGGAAATATGTTGTTACTGGTGGAGCAAACAAATGTGAATATACAGTAGTTGCTAAATTTACAAATTAATATATATATTAATTTGGATTTGAGATTATTTGATATATATGGAGCAAGATTTATGACTTGTAGTTGTTAAATTACATATTATAATTTAAGAAAAATTTTATTAAAAGATACAAATTTTTTAGATGTTAATTCCTATTTTTAAAGTAATAAAAATAGGAAAATAATATAAAACTATAATTAATTAGGAGTGAAACTTAATATGAAACAGAAATGGGAAAATCCAAGTTTAATAGAAATGGGAGTTCAAAATACTAATGAAGGGGCAGGTACTTTTGATGATCCACATCCAGATTCAGAGGGGCCACATATACATAAATGTACTACCTGTAATACAGTTTTTACTACCTGGGGTGACTTAAAGGTACATTGGTTGGGTTCAGATTGTAAACCAAATCAACTACCGATGTCATAAAAAAGTAATAATTATTCATAGCAGAAAGTATTTATTATTAATATAGATGCTAGCTAAAAAACCTCCAATTATATAAAATTGGAGGTTTTTTGCGTAAAGTAAAAAGCACTTACAATTTGATAAGAGATAGATTTAAAGAAAGAATCTTGATGCGCTCGGTTAATTTTAATTAATGACATGCTATTGCTGTAGATATAAGAGGTTATTTAAAGGAAAAAAGTGTATGAAAATACTTTGTATAAATTAGAAAAAAATGGTAAAATAAGTTCGTGATAATTAATCAAAACTATATTTTATATTATAGGTATTTTTCGGATACGTTAGTATGGGATATGATTTTACTAACACTTAATTTTAAGGAGGAAAAGAATGAAAAAGAATTGGACTAATCCAGAAATGAATAATTTATCAGTATCAGGAACAAAAGAGGATGGAAGTACTTATGGGGAATGGACAATAAAGTGTAGTTGCTGTCATCAAGTGTTTTATGATAAAAATTTAGGCCCAGGTGTTGATCCAGAAACAGATCCAGGGTTTAGAGAGGCTCGTATAAAACTTCAAAAGCATGGATTTGAAGTTCATGGTGGTGGAACTATAGGATGTTCTGCTTAATTTATAACTAATAAAGGGGCTATCCACTAAAAAAAGTGGAGAGCTCCTTTTATTAAACTAAAGCTAATATGGAAAAAATAAGAAGTAAGGATTCTTTCTCTGACATGAAATAGAGTTTTACTAATACTTAATTGGAGGAATAAATAAGGAAGAAAAAAGAAAGGAGTAAGTCAGAATTAAAGAATTTAGCGGTGAGTTGTATAGAAATTATTCAAATAAACTTTGGATACTTTTTAAACTATAATTTAATAAGAGAATTAAAGGATGTAATTATGAAAAAAAGTATAGTTTTAGTTTTAATAGCAATATTAAGTATATGTTTAGTAACCATATTTCTAATGAATTCTAATAAATTATTAAGATCTATAAACTCAAATGAATATGTGCAATTAATAGGAAAAGAAAAAGAGAAATTGGTTTATATAGGAAGACCAAGTTGTCTAGATTGTGCCGAAATACAGCCAATATTAGAGAATAAGTTAAATGAAGAGAATGTAAAAGCTTATTATTATAATACTGAAAAGGCGAAAAGAAGAAGTATGGATGACTTTAATAAAATTAAAGAAGATATGAATATAGAACATGTTCCAATTATAATTAGATATAATGGAGATAAAGAAATTGAAAGGTATGAATATACTCAATTTAAGGAATCAGCAGATAGTTTAGATAGATTTATAGAAAAATATAAATTAGAGACTAATTCATAATGAATTAGTCTCTAATTTTTTTTACTAAATCTATTTGTTCATCTAAAGTAAAGATTCCTTTAGGCCTAGTAAGCTTAAATACTTTAATATTACTTGCAATGGATAAACATTGCTTTAAATATTTAGGATTTAAACCAACATCAGTCATCATGCGGGTTGCAAAAATATTTCTAAAGATAGTATAAAGCTTTTCTTGACCTAAAACTTCTTTAAGAGTAACTTCAGTATTGTTTATATCATGACTTAATGATAACTCAATTATTACAGAAAGAGGTGATGTATTACTTTGGAATTTAGAGGTAACAGGAATAGAAAATTTATTAGCAATATAATCTACTTTATTTAAGTTTTCATTGTTAATTTTAAAATATTCAACAGTATCATTACATAATTTATGTTGGGCAAAGCCAGGCTCAATATAAGGTTTATCATCTTTAAAGGAAATAACTGATAAATCATCTGAAAGCATTTTATAACCTTCCATACATAGAGCAGCCCCTAATGATGACTTGCCAGCACCAGAATGTCCACAAAAAGTATATGCTTTGTTATCAAATAAGATGGTGCTTCCATGTAAGGCAACCATGTTTCTTTGAAATAGAAGTATAGCAAATGATCTGGAAAGCAAATAAGATTTTAAATGCTCATAATTAGAATTTTCTATTGGTTCAATAATTATTTTATTACCATTTGAAATATAAAATTTACCACATTCTTTTGGTTCAAAAATAGCTTCGTTATCTGAGATTGTATAATAGTAATCAGAAGCTTTTATGTTTGGAATATTTTCGGGGCAAATACCATTTATTATTTCTATATCAATATTATCTAGAGGTTTATAGATGTTATTAGATAGTTCCGATAAATAAAAATCTGATTTAATATTTAGACCATATAATTTATAAAAAAAACTTTGAATATTATTTTTAATTTCCATACTTCATCTCCTAATCTTTTAATGCTAAATATTCAACTATGTCTATTAGTTCATTAATGCTATCTTTATATTTAGGTCTAATAATTTTATATACTTTTATTTTTGATGAAAGAGTTAAGCACTTTTTTACAAATAAGGGCGATATTAAATAATTAGGTAAAATTTCTTTTCTAAAAATGTTAGATAATATTAATTTGAATTTATCCACACCAAAAACCTCATGATGACTAGCATTATCACAATCAATAGACTGTAAATAAATTATTGATTTAAGCTCTTTAGGGCTATTACAAAAGGTTTTTATATAGGGACTATAGTATTTGTTTTTAACTTTATCTATTTTATAAAGAGATTCAATCTTATAACCAAAATATTCAGCAGTTTTTTCACAAAGTTTTTGATGAGGAAAACTATGATATACATAATATTTATTATTTATAAAATTAGATATAGAGGATATATCATCTGATAGAAAACCATATCCTTTATTTATTAAGCTAGACACTAAAGTTGTTTTTCCAGCACCAATATCTCCGGAGAAAATAAATACTTTGTTATTAATTACAATAGAACTCCCGTGAATAGCTAAATTATCTCTTTGGAATAATAATATACCTAAAGCACTACCTATTAAGTATTTCTTTATTTCTTCTAAATTTGAATTTTCAGCAGGCTCTATAATTATTTTTGAACCATTTAAAATTTCATAGGATGCTATATTATTTATATTAAAATAAGCTCTATCTTTAGAAAATTTGAAAATTCCACAATCGTGATTATTGGTATTGAAAAAACTATTTGTTTTTCCTAAAGTAACATATGCATCTATTTTATTTGAGTCTTTTATAAGAAGTTTGTTATGGATAGGAATATGAGATTTCAATTTCAATCCATATATTTCATAAAAATCATTGTTATTTAAATTTATATTCATAATACCTCCAATTTCAAATATAGTTATATTGTATCTATGTTTACATAAAATGTAAACATAGATTTGATGATTTTATATTAATAAAATCAATATAAAACATAAATAAGATTACGTTTTAGTAGGTGATGGATATTTACCAACTTTATATCGGATGGTAAAATGATTATATATATAATTATTACTATATTAACAATATGATGAAAATAAAATTATAATAAAATATATACATCACAAAGTGAATGGAAGAAATTAAACTCCAAAGATGAGGTTATTGAATTTCTACAATTAGAAAGTAATATTAATAAAAAACTAGAAAAAGATTTAAAATAAATAGCAAAGAAAAAAACAAGTTAAGGATTTAGGCAGTTCCTACAACTTTTAAAAATGGAGAAGAACTAAGTGAAGATATGACAGCAGAGGAATTTGAAATGAAAATAATAGAACTACTTAATTAGAGTAAATATAAAAGTAAGCGACAAATAACAAGACACCTTTTTTATTGAAATTTTATGTGAGATAATCTTATCATAAAATTTAATGGAGGTGTCTTTTTGATAAAGGTACATAGAATGCAAGATGAATGAAGAGAATTATATATAAAATATAAAGCTAGTGGTTTAAATCTTATCGTCTGGTGCCGAGAGAATAATATTGGTAGTACTACTATGGTTAAGAATGTTAAAATATTTGAAAGAGAAAAAGTGGAAATTTCTGAGTGGGCTCCAATTGTTATTGCAAAGGCTAACAATGAAGTTAAAGAAACGTTAGTATTAAATATAAAAGGAGTAAGTATTAATGTTAATGATGGTTTATCGATAGAACAACCAAAGGCTTTAAAAGAAGTTAATGAACGATGTTTATAAATTAAAAAAGTTACCCAGATGAAGAAATAAAATGTCCACAATGTACTAATGAAAGGCATATTATTGGAAAGTCTGAAGGAATGGAGCTACGCATAAAACCGGTTGGGGTTGAAGTGGTTAAGCATGTAACATATGCTTACGGATGTAGGGACTGTGAAAAAAATGCTATAACTGTTCCTATTCAAAAGTCTAAAGCTCCTAGAGCTGTAATTGAAAAAAATTCTGCATATGGATAAAATAGTTGTACAAGTATTGAAAGAAAAAGATAAGCCAGCAGAAAATACTTCATATATGTGGGCTGCAAGGACTAGTGGAGATACTAATAAGCATATTATTATTTTTGAATATCAACCTGATAGAACTCGTCATAGAGCAAGTGATTTTATAGAGGATTTTAAAGGATATCTGCATTCAAATGGCTATGAGGCATATCATAAATTATCAAAAGATATTGTAGTTTGTGGATGCATGGCTCATGCAAGACGAAAGTTTGATGAAGATTTAAAGAGTATTCCTAAAAATCTTCATTTTGGATCGAAAGCTCTCCAAGGAAAGAATTTTTGTGATATCTTATTTAAGATTGAACGAAAGATAAAAGATGATCTTAAACTTGAAGGTAAAGATAAGCTTGATAAACGTATAGAACTTGCTTCACCTGTATTAGATGAGTTATTCAAATGGCTAAATTCTTGCAATGCACTGCCGAAAAGTACTCTGGGAAAAGCAGTGGCTTATACACTTAATCAATGGAAATACTTAACTAATTATCTTTTAGATGAAAGATGTATTAAACCATTTCTTATAGATAGGAAGAACTTTTTATTCTGTGATACTGTAAAGGGAGCTAATGCGAGCGCAATTAACTTATAGTATTGTGGCAACAGCAAATGAGGATGATCTAAATCCTGCTAAGTACATTGAACATATATTTGAAAAGCTTCCAAATATAGATTTTAAAAATAATCCGGAAGTATTAGATGAACTTATACCTTGGAGTAAGCTGCCTGAAAAGTGTTATTCTAAGCATAAGAAAAAGTAAAATATAATAAAATCACCTAGAGTAGTTTTAATATAACTTCTTTTAAGTGTTTTTGTGTTTTAAAAAAATAAGCGATAACTATCTAGTCAAGGTACTAAATTTACCGCTTACATATAAAACACCGTAAATTTAGATTTACGGTGTTTTTAGATTTAATCAATATTATTTTAACTTTCTACATGTAAAGTAGTAGCTGTTTCTAAATTAACATCATAAGTTTGAGTTAATTGTCCACCTTCAAGTTTAAATACTCTATCACATATTGATAGTGCTGATGGTCTATGTGTAATTATTATACAGGTTGGTTTATGATCTAATTCTTTTATTGATTTTAGTACGTTTATTTCTGTTTCTCCATCTAATGATGAAGTTGCTTCATCTAAAATAAGTATAGGTTTCTTTCTAAGTAGTGCTCTTGCTATACTTAATCTTTGTGCTTGTCCTTCTGATATACCCATTCCTTTTTCTCCTATAAGGGTGTTAAATCCATCATCTAGCTTATTTATGAAGTCAAAAGCACAGGCAAGTTCTGTAGCGATTTTAAGGTCATCTATAGTAGCATCAAATTTTCCATATCTTAAGTTATCTTCTATAGTTCCAGAAAAAAGCGTATTTCCCTGAGGAACGTAAGATATTAAGGCTCTATGATTTCTATTTAACTCCATTGAATAATCATTTATTGAATCATCACTATTATTAATGGTAATATTTCCACTATCAGAATGTATTAATGATAGTAATAATCTTATAAGTGTAGTTTTACCTTCTCCGGATGGCCCAACAAAGGCTATTGTTTCACCAGGGTTAATTTTAAGGTTTGCATTGTTTATTACAGGGGTACTATCTTTATATCTAAATGATATATCTTTAAATTCTATAA